>OMQX01000055.1 GCA_900313335.1 uncultured Prevotellaceae bacterium | reverse complement strand
CACGGCAGCGTGCGTTGCAATAATCCTGTAAAGGTGGTAGGTGACAAGAACGTAAATGCCAATCTGCGCTACAAGTTAGGCAAGAATCTCGCTTACAACCAGAAGGAAGTCTTCGAGATACGCCAGCCGCAACAGGCAGGACTCCCCTGTCCGAACCTCAGCACAGCATATATCTTTGCGCAGAATCAGGATTTCTTTGCCTACCCCAACAACTACAACTATTACGTCCAGTATTACCGCGACACATTCCAGCATGGGGGCATTTCCATGGAAGAAATGCTCATCCCCCTCATCACGTTAAGACCAAAGGTATAATTACATTGCATTACGCAGTGCCTGAGGCGAAGCAATCTGCTTGATGCTGAGCGAGGGCTGACGCAGGAGCATCTTGGCTTCGCGCAGTACGTGCTCGTTGACAATCTCGCCTGCTGTACATCCCGACACCTGTTTGCATACAGTGGAGAAATACTTGGGGGTGATATGCAGTCGTTTGGCATACCCGTTAACATTGTCTACAATATCCCCGTCACTGTTAAGCATTTCCAGGAAACGGCACATTATCAGCTCAGCAGATGAGCGGTGGACTATAGGTATCGGACGGCGTACATCCGAATCGCTGCGTTTCTCGCGTGCGTTTACATACCTCAAGTCCCTCATATACAGCCCCATAGAGTGGAACAACAGCAATATCGCACGGGACTTGTGCTCACCCTCATCCTGAGCCAACAGTTTTCCTAATGTATTTATATAGGAGATTATCATGTTCTGCTGCCTGTTATTCAGTGTTGCCACACTGTGGCTGCGCATTAGCGCATATCTGGCAAGATCCATATCCGAATCCTTCATTATCCAGTTGGCATACCTTGCCGTACATAAAAGACCCGTAACCTGCAGGTCGATACTTGTCACCAGATCTTCGATTACGTTATTGGGATTGCATATGAGCACAGCCCCTTCTTTGAGACTGTATTTCTTGTTGTCAATGATAATTGAAGCATGTCCGCGCAGGACCATTATAAACAGGAAAACGTCTAGCAACAACTCCTTGTACGGGAAATCCGTAATCACCTGCATACTGTCCAGAATAACGATGTCGTCATTACGGAATGAATAGTCCCGTTCGTTGCTTACCTTAGTGATATCTATAGTTTTCATCAGGGCAAAGATAGTAACTTTATGCACAAATCAATTAAAAATCGGAGAAACAGAACACTCTTGAGCGGAAATAATATCCAATAACTCTTATTTTGTCGTACCTTTGCGCGGAATTTCTTAAATAAGCATGTATTATATGTACAAATCAGGTATTTTGTTTATCTCTGCAATGGCATTCCTTATGTCGTCCTGCTCACAGAAGGAGAGGACACATGCAGATGTCCTGAAGGTAGAGGTTGAGGTTGTCAGCGAGTCAAATGCTGAAAACGGCCGCCAGTATGTTGGAGTGGTCGAGGAGTCTTCGAGCGTTTCGTGTAGTTTTACCGGCTCGGGAGCCATCAGCAGGGTCTGTGTGGAAGAGGGTCAGCGTGTAAGAAAAGGCCAGTTGGTTGCACAACTTGATGAAACCCAGGCCGGTAATATGGTTCAGGCTGCTCAGGCAGGTGTCAGACAGGCATATGATGCCAGGGAGCGTCTTCGTCAGTTGCACGAAAGTAACTCGTTGCCAGACATGAAATGGGTTGAGATACAGAGCCAGGTCGAACAGGCCGAGGCTCAGTTGCAACTTGCCAGGAAACATCTGGCAGAATGTAGTATATATGCACCGACAGACGGTGTGGTTGGCAAGAAAATGCTGAATGCAGGCGAAACGGCATTACCTAGTATGCCTGTGCTTACAATACTTGATATAGATAACGTCAAGGTCAAGATAAGCATTCCTGAGAAGGAGATTGCCGGTATCGGTGCGTCCACTGCTTCCATGATTTCGGTTGATGCCCTGGGAGACAGGACATTCAAGGGAGGAACTATCGTAAAGGGTGTCCAGGCTGATGTGCTGACACATACCTATGATATCAAGATAAATGTGGATAATGCCGAGGGACTGCTGCTGCCAGGAATGGTTGCAAAGGTATGTCTTGAAGGTATTAGTGCAGATAGCGGGTCGTTTGTGACAGTTCCGGTAAGAAGCGTACAGCAGAGCGCCGATGGCAGGTTATTTGTATGGACATTCGCGGATGGCAGGGCAAACCGCCGGAATATTACTACGGGACAGACCTCAGGGGACCGCATTGCAGTCACTTCGGGTCTTAACATTGGTGACAAGGTAATAACCTCAGGGTATCAGAAGGTCAGCGAAGGCTCTCCTGTAACAGTACAAGCTCAATAAGGAAATGGCATTCAAGAACAGCAGTTGGATAGCATGGCCAATCAATAACTACAAGATAACAGTATTCCTTAGTGCTCTGTTGTTTGTCTTCGGCTTGTACGGCATATATATGATGCCAAAGGACGAAATACCTCCGTTTACCATACGTCAGGGAGTTGTTGTTGCCCTGATGCCAGGTGCTACATCCCAGGAAATAGAGGAACAGGTGGCTCGTCCGTTGGAACGCTATATTTTTACATACAAGGAGGTGGACCGGTCCAAAACCTACTCAACTTCCCAGAACGGTATGTGTGTGATAATGGTTCAGTTTCAGCAGGATCAGAATAATCTGACTCCTGTGTGGAGCAAGATGAAACATGGTATCAATGTGTTTAAGTCACAGCTCCCTAGTGGTGTGGTTGCCGTCATTGTACAGGATGACTTTGGAGATACCTCGGCATTGCTTATAACTGTGGAGAGTGATTCGCGTTCATATCGCGAACTACAAGGTTACAGCGATGAGTTGGCAGATCGTCTGCGCCGCCTGTCAAGTGTCAGCAATGTGCGTCAGTTCGGTGAGAAGAAGCAGCAGATAACTCTGTCCGTAGACCGCAGGCGACTGTCTGCTTATGGTATCGGTCAGGCTGCACTGATACGTGCCATAAAGGCACAGGGACTGACTACTATGAGCGGCATAGTCAGTACTCCGGAACAGAACTTGCAGATACACATTGCACCTACGGACAATAGCGAACGTGAGATAGCCGACCGTATAATATATAATGGTACTGATGGAAAGGTTGTAAGGGTGCGTGATGTTGCTGAGGTTACACGTGAATATGATTTGTCCGATTCATATATCAAGAGCAACGGTAAGCGATGCGTATTGCTTTCGCTGGAAATGATAAAAGGTAACAATATTGTAAAGTTTGGCAAGGATGTAGACAATATCCTGACACAGTTCAAGGAGGATTGCCTGCCGGATGATGTCGTAATGCGCCGTATTACTGATCAGCCGCAGGTTGTCGGGGACTCTGTATCGGATTTCCTTCGCGACCTGCTGATATCCATGCTGATAATAGTTGCTGTGATGATGGTTCTTTTCCCGTTCCGAAGTGCTGTTGTCGCCTCACTCACCATTCCGCTTTCAACGTTCATCAGTATCGGGATAATGTATGTGCTGGATATAGAACTCAACATTATCTCGCTTGCCTGTCTTATAGTGGTGCTGGGTATGATAGTCGATAACTCGATTGTCGTAATCGACGGCTATCTGGAATGCCTGGGCAAAGGTATGCATCGCCGCGATGCTGCCGTAGAGAGTGTACGTCAGTATTTCTGGCCGATGCTTCTGGCAACGGTTTGCATCTGTATGATTTTCTTCCCTCTTCTATATACAATGACGGGAGAGGCGAGTGATGTTGTGAATATCTTCCCTATTACCATTACGATCAACCTGATGGTAAGTCTTGCTGTAGCTGCATGTGTTATTCCTGTACTTAATGCAGCGTTGATACGCAAGGTAAAGGTCAGGGTGCCTGGGAAACGGGACATTACGGACTGGGTACAGACAATATATGACAAGATGTTGGCATGGAATTTCCGCAATCCTTGGAAGACAATCATAGGCGGTGTGACCATTACCATAGTCTTCATCTGCCTGTTTCCTCTGCTTAAGATACGTCAGTTCCCGTATGCAGACCGCAACCAGTTTGCTGTGGAGATATATCTTCCAGAAGGCAGTGGCCTGAATGAGACAAGTGCTATTGCCGACAGTCTGTGCCATGTTCTGGAGAAAGATGACCGCGTTACCGGCATTACGACATTCATAGGATGCTCGTCACCACGGTTCCATGCCAGCTATGCACCTATAATGGCTGGGAAGAACTTTGCACAGTTTATTGTAAATACAAAGGGTATAGACGAGACAATGGCCCTCCTGGACGAGTATCAGCCCCTGTATTCAAATCACTGGCCCAATGCCTACTTGCGCTTCAAACAGATGGACTATCTCCCTGTTCCGACATACGAGTACCGCTTCTACGGCAACGACATGGATTCAATACAGAAATGTGCGGAGCAACTGATGAAGGAAATGCGAACATACAGTGAACTAGAATGGGTTCATACTGATTATGACCAGCCGTCGGCTCACATCGAGGTAACGCTGAATCCTGTGACATCAGCACAAATGGGAATAGACAGGACCTCTGCTTCACTGCAGCTTTTGCTTCAGACGGGAAAGATACAGGTTGGCAGCATATGGGAAAGAGGTGACGTGGATGGGGTAAGCAAGACATACGAGCTTCCTATTGTATTGAAGGATAATGCTTCGGACTCGATGAGGGTTTCAGATGTTGAAAACGCCTACCTTTCCACTTCAACAGGCGGATCTGTTCAACTTCGACAGATAGCCAGCAGCGTGCAGCCGGAATGGCAGCAGACCAAGATTGTACACCGAAACGGCGAACGCTGTATTTCAGTAACCGCCGAGGGTAAGCGCGGAGTATTTGCCCTGGGAGTTCAGAACCGCATAATTGATTATATTTCCAGGATAGACCTTCCTCATGGCGTGCGATCCGAGATTGGCGGTGAAACGGAGAAGAATGCAGAGACCTTTCCACAGGTAGTCAAAGGTATAGGTCTGTCTATGGTCATTATTTTCTTCTTCCTGTTGTTTAATTTCCGCAAATTCTCAATCTCATACATCTGTATCCTGGCCATTGGACTGGGAATGCCGGGAGCAATACTCGGTCTGATTCTGGTGAACAGGACTCTGGGATTGACGGCTATGTTCGGTTTTATTACCCTCATGGGGATGGTCATGCGTAACGAGATCCTTATTTTCGAGCATGCCAACGAAAGGATGGCACAGGGATGGTCTGCCCATGATGCTGCATACGATGCAGGCAGACGGCGAATGGTCCCCATTTTTTTGACTACAGCCACTACGGCTGTGGGTGTCGTGCCGATGATAATAGCAGGCAGTTCGTTCTGGATGCCAGTAGGCGTCACTATATTTGCCGGAGGCATAGGTATGCTGATACTGGTAACAACCGTTTTGCCTGTTGTATACTGGAAAGCCTACGAAAAACCAAAATCAAAAACTGCATAACGTATGAAAAGGATATTCTTTACTATTATATTGATAGGCATTGCTCTGTCTGGTAATGCCCGGCGAAAAGTAACCTTGGACGAGTGTCTCGGGATGGCTCGTGATAACAATATCACGTTGAAGAATGCTGCGTTAAGTATACTTGCAGCCCGTGAACAGAAGAGCGAGGTATACACAAAATATTACCCTCAGATTCAGGCTAACGTAATGGCTATGCATACATTTGGCGCCTTTATGCAGGGAGGTGATGCCATACGTACATACACTGCAGCGATATCTGCAACCATGCCGTTGTATGCAGGCGGACAGATTACGACCGGCAACAAACTGGCGGAACTGAATACCGACGTAGTTGCTTTACAAAGGGACATCCAGGAAAGTGATGTGCTTCAGAAGGTTACCGAATGTTACTGGCAGATTGCCAAGGTGAAGTATAACCTGAATACCGTCGGTGCTGCAGAAAAACAGGTTGAAGAGGTATATCGCCAGGTAGAGAACATGGTCAAGGCAGGCATAACAACTAGGAATGACCTTTTGAAAGTACAGATACGTAATCAGGAACTGGCATCCAATCGACTGCAGTTGGAGAATGCACAGCACATCCTGTGTCTGCTATTGGCACAGCAAATAGGATGTGCAGGTGAGGATATAGACATATCTGATGCGGATACGGCGTCTGTAGTAAATCCCGATGAAGTGCAGGTTTCTGTATTGGATGCCGTAAATATACGCAACGAATTGTCTTTGGCAACCAAGGGAGTAGAGGCTTCGCGCCTGCAGATTCGTCAGGAGCGTGGCAAACTGTTACCGACAATTGGTGTTGGTGTTACGGGTTTCAATTATGGTATGGGAGGATTGCCTGATGGTTTAGGGTATTACATTAAGACCAATGCAACAAATGGTCTTGCATTGGGTAGCCTGAATATTCCCATAACTGCATGGTGGGGTGGTTCGCATGCGATTAAACGGAAGAAAATGGCCTTGCAGCAGTCTAAAAATGTATTGCAGCAGACACGAGAGCAACTGGCTATTGATATAGAATGTGCATGGTCTTCACTTCAGGAGAGTTACAAGCAGATTGAGATTGCACGCACGGGTGTAGCACAGGCCGAGGAAAACCTGCGTATTACGCTAAATGCTTACAAGGCAGGTACGGAAACGTTGACAAATTTGCTGGATGCGGAAACGCTGAACAGGAAGATGCAGGATGGACTGTCGTCTGCAATTGCCGATTACCAGATAAAGAAATCCGATTATATCAGGAAGACGAGATAGGATCTTTAGCCTATTTCAATTAACCGGGCGCCGTCAGGCTGCTCGGTTATTTTTACTGTAACGGTATCCTCGGGAAGGTATTGTTCCACAAGTTCTGGCCATTCCATCAGACACAGGTTGCCGCTGTCGATGTATTCCTCGAAACCGATATCGAATATTTCCTCGGGACGTCGTATGCGATAGAAATCGAAATGGTATACGGGTTGCGAGGCGAGGGTTGCGAGGTGTTGTGGCAGGATGCCGGACCGGTATTCGTTGACAATTGCGAAGGTGGGACTTGTGACGTCGTCAGTGACGTGGAGCTGCTGGCATATTGCGCGAATGAAGGTAGTCTTGCCTGCTCCCATACTGCCATAGAAGGCAAACAGACGTCTGTCGCCTATATTGTCGACAAAGGTCCTTGCTGCCTGTGTGATGTGGTCAAGAGTGGGTATGTTTATTGTCTGCGGTTGCACAATGACAGAATTATGTACCACATTATTATCCCAGCAAAGCAACTCTCTGCCAGTAGCAGGCATGGAATGCATCCTATCAGGAAGATATACTTGATTTTATTGTCCGTCCAGCTCAGGTTCTTGAACTTGAGCGCAAAGAGCGGTATCTCGGCGACAAGCAGGAACGAGAACATAAGCATAAAGAGTAAAAGGAACAGTGCATTGAACTTGGCACTTACAAGGAATGCGTGCTGACCCAGAATCAGACTGCCCCAGAAAAGGGCATTGGCTGGCGTGGGGAGTCCAATGAAACTAGTTGCCTGACGTGTGTCAAGGTTGAACTTGGCAAGGCGCAGTGCGCTGAAGCCGGCCATGATGAATGCAGTGTAGGGCAGGATGCCGCGCAGAGGCTCCATGAATGCAGGGTATTCCACCTCCTGAAACAGGGTGAATATCATCATGGACGGTGCTAAGCCGAATGTGATGACATCTGCCAGCGAGTCGAGTTCCTTACCTATGGGCGATGATACGCCAAGGGCACGGGCAATCATTCCGTCGAAGAAATCAAAGACTGCTCCGAGTACCATAAAGGCAACGGCCAGGGCATAGTGTGTCATTCTCATACGGAATGATACGGGGTTGTCCAGAAGGTATACGGATGCCAGAAGGGCGTTGCTGACAGCTATGCAACCGCAGATCAGGTTGCAGCAGGTTATAATGTTTGGAATGTGCTTTCGCATGAAGGCTTATAGGTTTGCAATAATAGTTTCGTTGCCTGTAGTTTTCTGGCCAAGTGTGACGTTGATCTTGGTACCCAATGGCAGATATACGTCAACGCGACTGCCAAATTTGATGAAGCCCATGTGCTCGTCAATATAGCATTCCTCGCCTTCTTCCAGATATGTCACTATGCGCCGTGCCATGGCACCGGCGATCTGGCGTACCAGTATGTCCGTACCCTCGGGGGTGGTGATTACAACGGTGCTGCGCTCGTTTTCAGTACTGGCCTTGGGAAGCCATGCTGCCTTGAAGCGTCCGTTGTGATGTACAACCTTGCGGACAATACCCTCGACGGGAACCCAGTTGGCATGAACGTTGAAGAGGCTCATGAAGATACTGACCATGATGCGGCGGTCGTGGAAATATTCATCTTCCTCTACTTCCTCTACAACAACGACCTTACCGTCTGCAGGCGCAACCACTATGCGCTGTGTGTCATCGCCTGCAAAGCGGCGTACGGGACACTGGAAGAAATTAAGGACTACCAGGTATACTACGACACAGATGCCCAGCACTATGTAGCAGCATGTGGGACACAGGTTGTATAGAAAGAAGAACATGAGTGCATTGAAGGCAGCCAGTGCCACGAATCCGATTACCAATGTTGCCGTGCCTTCGTGATGCAGTCGTATTTTACGGAGTTTACGAAGTTTTTTTCCCATGTGGTTGTTTAGAAATTTGGACAAAGATAATAATTATATATTAGAAATGTGTAAAAGGACGGGGCTTTTTTGTTTTTTGATATTAAAAAAACATAACGGAACAAGGGCTGTGGGATAAAAAGCGTACCTTTACACCTAAAATAGTATATAGGATGGAAGATTTCGTACATTTGCACGTACATACCCAGTATTCTCTGCTGGACGGACAGGCAAGCATACCCAAGCTGGTCAACAAGGCAATTGCCAACGGAATGCGCGGAATGGCTATTACCGATCACGGTAACATGTTTGGTGTAAAGGACCTGTTTGACTATTGCAGCAAGGTGAACAAAGACCGTAAGAAGCAGGGACTGGAGCCGTTCAAGCCTATATTCGGGTGCGAGATGTATGTTGCCCGTCGCGGAGACAAGAGCTTACGTGAAAGCCGTATCGACCAGAGCGGCTGGCACTTGGTCGTCCTTGCTAAGAACGAGGTTGGCTACCATAACCTGATAAAACTTGTGAGCCGTTCGTGGGTAGATGGCTTTTATATGCGTCCGCGTACAGACCACAGGGATCTCGAGAAATTCCACGAGGGCTTGATTATCAGCAGTGCCTGTCTGGGCGGTGAGGTACCAAGGCTGATATCTGCAGGCCGCCTTGATGAGGCTGAGCAGGTGCTTTGCGCTCCCGCCGATCTTTTCCAGATAGTCGCGGGTCTGCTCGCTGAGCGTTTCGTCCCGCAGGGCGAGGGTGTCCAGCCCGATGATGGCGTTCATGGGCGTGCGAATCTCGTGGCTCATGCTGGAGAGGAAGGTCGTCTTTGCCTTGTTCGCCTCCTCCGCCGATTCC
>OMQX01000041.1 GCA_900313335.1 uncultured Prevotellaceae bacterium | reverse complement strand
AGGAGACGACAGGGCAGGAGCCAAGTGCAATTTACGAGTACAGGAAATCGGGAGTGACACTGGAGAAGGGTCAGAAGGTGCAGATAACGCTGACATATACGTCCGGAACGCACAGACTGAACATCGGTGGCGTGGATATGTTTGTCACATCGCCTGATAATGTATCGGCCAGCGATTATCACTATGGTTCTACGGGAAACAGCCATAACAAGAACGTTTATAGCTTTATAGCTCCCGAAAGTGGCACGTACACAATCCGTATAATGCTGGATGGTGTGAGCGAGTCGATAAATGCCAGCAGCAAGCTGAGTGTAAATGTCTATACTGCTAAGCCCGGGGCTGTAATAACCGAAAATACAGTTAGTATCAGAGGACGCTGGAGCCGCAATACTACGCTGAAGGATGGTGAGTCTTGGAAGATAAGTGCAGTGGTGGGCTTGGTTGCACAGGATGCAAACAGTGCCGAAGCGAGCTACAGCAAGAACCAGAAGCGCCGTTCGTTCCTGGCTTACAGCGAGCGTGAGCGTGCCGTGCCCTGGCGTGCAAATCCTGTCTATATCAGTTGGTACGAGCTGAATATCAACCGTAACAATGCTGCTCCGGGCAACGAAGCAAGCAATATGCAGTCATCGCAGGTTGTGGACGTCGAGAAGCAGTGGTACAACCGTCTGTACAGGCCGTATAGCGTTGGTCCTAACAGTTTTGTAATCGACGACGGATGGGATACTTATGGCGAGTGGCAGTTCCACAGCGGTTTCCCGAACGAGATGCGTGATATGAGTGCCGAGGCTGCCAAGATGGGTGCCGGTGTAGGTGCATGGCTGGGTCCTGTGGGCGGTTATGGCCAGAGCGGGACATATCGTCGTAATTACTGGAGCAGCAAGGGTGGCATGGTATTGGGCAACAAGGCATACTATGACGTGTTCAAGGCGGCAGCGACAAACCTGGTGAAAAACCAGGGCGAGAAGTCAAACGGACAGAAGAGCTTCCAGTTCTTCAAGTTTGACGGTATCAGTGCCCAGTTCAGTGCAACGGGTCCTGACGAGGGTGACAGCGGTAACGAGAATGCCGAGGGTATCATACGCCTGGAGCGTTTTGTGCGCGAGGAACTGAAATCGGACATATTCTTCAACACGACAGTAGGTACATGGGCTTCACCGTTCTGGTTCCACTATACGGATGCCGTATGGCGTCAGGAGAATGACTATGGTACGGCTGGCAACAATGCTATTGACCGCGAGAACTGGATTACGTATCGTGACCGTCTGGTTTATCAGAACTTTGTACAGAACAGTCCGATATGTCCTATAAATACACTGATGACTCACGGATTTATCCTGTCCAAGTTCGGTTCGGTGAGCAAGAATATGGATTATGCTGCCGTGCTTAGGGAATTGCGTTGTGCTTTTGCCTGCGGTTCGGGTATGGTGGAACTGTACAATGACTACAGCTTGATGAACTCTATTGCCAACAGCAGTGGTCAGGCTGGTATCCTGTGGCGTGACCTGGCAAACCTGATTCGCTGGCAGAAGGCTAATGAGGATGTGCTGCCAGATGCCCACTGGGTGGGAGGTAATCCCTGGAACGAGCAGAACGAGGCTATCTACGGCTGGGGTGCATGGAATGGAGAGAAGGCTGTGCTGACATTGCGTAACGGTGATGATGCATCGGCAACGAAACAGTTCAAGATTACCTTGCGCGAGGCTCTGAACATTCCGGTTGGCGTTACGGGTACAGTGAATCTGAAGAAATGCTGGAGCGATCAGGCTGCCCTGAAGGGCTGGCCTTCGACCGAGGATATCGATATTGACCAGGAACTGACTCTGACTTTGGCCAAGAACAGTGTATATATGTTCAGCACGACGGTTGTTGACGAACTGGAATATGTCGATCCTGCCAAGCCCGAAGGTTGGATTAGTGACCTGAGCCAGTTGGATAATAACAAGGTTTACAATATGGTATGTGAGCGCGGATACCTGCTGTACCACGAGTCTCAGTCGCAGATTTGCGGTAGCAATGGCAAGGCATTCACTGCTCCTGCGCAGAGCAATACGGATGTAAATCAGCAGTTCCGCATAATCAAGGACGGTACCAAGTATTATATGTACAGCGTAGGCGCTGACAAGTATGTAGGTGCCGGAGGTGCATATACGGATAATCCCTCTGCTGCGCTGACAATATCTAAAAGCGGAAACAGTAACTATCCGTGGATGTTCCAGATAAACGGCAACTACTTTAACCTGCAGGATCCAAACCAGACAGATGCCGGTATAATAATCAACAGCTGGTCCACAAAGGATGCCGGTAATCAGTATTATATTGTGGAGGCAATCCCTGAGAGTAACGAGTATTCGGTAAGCGTGCTGGGTCTTTCGGGCAGTGACCTGGGTGTTGTAGTGGACGGTACTACGTACAGGAACGGTGACTCGTTTGAATCGGACAAGCGTATTACGTCCGGTGATATAGATGCTGTTGCCAGGAGCGGCTACTATGCTATCGCAACTGTTGTGGACAAGGTTATCTATGTCAGCTACATTGACAATACGACTAAGTTCTATACAATACAGAACGGCAAGAGCAGCGGCTACGTGAGCATCAATCCTGATTACCTGAGTGACGGGAACATGACAATCTCCAACAGCAATGCTCCCCGTGACACAAAGGGTCTGTGGATGTTCCAGAAGCAGACGGACAATACGTACAAGGTATATAACTACAGTACAGGTCTGTCTCAGATAATGGGTATCACCGGTACCGAGGCGAATGCCCATACCAGAATGTATATGGCCGACGAGACGACTGCAAACACCAGGTTTACGGGTACGCTGAACCTGGGCAGCACGAATCCTTCGTACATAAAGATAAGCGGCGGCAATCACTGGTGGAATAACCGTAACAACATGCTGGCTCTGTGGGAGACAGGCAGTGTGACGGGTGACGAGGGCAGCAAGTTCTATATCAAGGAGGTTAATCCTGCTGATTATCCCGAGATATACTATGCCGAGTATAACACCATAGAGCCGGGTCAGCGTCCGACGGATATCGCTGTGCATTCGCTGTGGTACGATACTCCGGCAAGCAAGACGGGTGTATCCGATACTTGGATGGAGTATGCACTGCCTATAGGTAACGGTCAGGTTGGCGCTACGTTCCGCGGTAATATCAAGGTGGACGAGATTCAGCTGAACGAGAAGACCTTGTGGAGCGGTTCACCGACTCATTACGGTTACAACAATCATGGTTATTATCAGAATATGGGTTCGCTGTTTGTCGAGGATATGAGCGGTGATTTCTCGGTCGAGGACGGCAGTGTTCCTGTGATGAACTACCAGCGCTGGCTTGACATCGAGACAGGTGTGGGCGGTGTGCGATACGAGGGTGCTGCTACCAGGTACGAGCGTACTTATGTCGCTTCGCTACCTGATCGCTGCATTGCCGCAAACTACAAAGCTACGGGAGCTAAGAAACTGAATCTGTGGTTCTATTTCGTTCCCGATGGAAAGATAAATGCAAGTGCTGTGAATTATTCGGACGGCAGTGCTGTATATACATCCAGTCCTCAGACTGTGAGCGGTGCTACACAGTTCAAGGTTGTGAGCGATGGTACTGTGACAACAAACGATAGGGGTGTGTTCGTCAGCGGTAACGCTACATACGCTACTGTATATGTTGCTGCTGCCACTAATTTCGATCCAACGACATCGAGCCGTACAAAGGGTACTGTAACGACGGTAAAAAATACTGTGGCAGGTCGTATAAACGCGGTTGCCCAGAAGGATTTCGCAACGGTGTGCAACAATGCTGCAAACAAGTTTGTGGAGTTGATGGGCGATACAAAACTGAATATTTCTTCTGCTCCAAGCCAGCTGACAACCGAGGAACTGATTAAGTTCTATAATGCAAGTGCACAGAACAAGAACAGCGAGGACGGTCTTTATCTTGAGCAGCTGTATTGGCAGTATGGACGTTACATGGAGGTTGCTGCAAATGCTGACCTGACAGTTCAGGGTCCCAGCAACCTGCAGGGTATATGGAATGACCGTTCGAACTCAAGTTTCTGGCATTGCGACATTCATGCCGACGTGAACGTCCAGATGAACTACTGGCCAGTCGAGGCCGGTAACCTGAGTGACATGCATCTTCCGTTCCTGAACTGGATTATTGCAATGGCTCAGCCTGGAGGCAATTTCTACAGCGTTGCCGACAAGATTGCCGGAACTGATGTCCGTGGCTGGATGACAACTACCGAGACTGATTTACTGGGTGGTCTGTCCAGCTGGGAGGGTTCACGCCTGAAGACTTTGGGTGCATGGTACATTACTCACTTGTGGCAGCACTACAAGTACACCCTGGACAAGGATTTCCTGAGGACTGCCTTCCCGGTAATGCTTACGGGATGCCAGTTCATGAAGGATATAGCCGTAACGGCAAGTGATGGTACACTGGAGATCCCGAACGAGTATTCGCCTGAGCATGGCGGTACTGAGAACGGTACGGCTTTTGCCCAGCAACTGGCTCGTGAGGCCGTGGACGAGACGATACGTGCATACGAGGTGCTGGATGATGCTACATTGGCAACAGCAAGCGAGATGACTGAGCTGCGTAATTTCTACAACAAGCTGGATACAGGTCTCAAGACGGAGACGTTTGCTTATCAGGGAAGTAATGTCACCTTGCTGCGTGAGTGGAAGTATACTGCACAGAACACAGTGGGCGACTGGAACTCTCATCGTCATCTTTCGCACCTGATGTGTCTGTATCCGCTGAATCAGGTTAATGCCTATGCTACAGATGCGGACGAGAAGGCTCTGTACAATGCTGCGGTTAAGTCCCTGGAACTGCGTGGTGATGCTGCTACCGGCTGGTCGATGGGTTGGAAGACCAACCTGTGGGCACGTGCCCTGGACGGTGAGCATGCCCGTAAGATTCTGAACAACGCTCTGAAACATTCCACTTCATACGTTATAGAGATGGGTGGCTATGGTGGCTGCTACTACAACCTGTTTGATGCTCATGCTCCGTTCCAGATTGACGGTAACTATGGTGTGAGTGCTGGTATTAACGAGATGCTACTGCAGTCATACAACGGCATTACCATCCTGCCTGCACTTCCGAGTGCTTGGAGAAGCGGTTCGGTCAAGGCACTGAAGGCCGAGGGTAACTTTACCGTTGACATCGAGTGGAAGAACGGTGCTCCGACAATGGTGAACATACTGAGCAACAAGGGTGCTGACCTGATTGTACGTACCGGTTGCGGCGACATGAAGATTGCTGATGCCAAGGTTACTGTGGACGGTGCCCAGGTTACTCCTGTAGTTCAGGAAGACGGCTCGTACAGGATTGCCTGCACTCAGGGTCAGAAGGTTGTTATTGACTTTGTCTCCCCGACAGCTGTGGTCGATCTGGATGTAAATACAGCTGACCAGGCCGTGGACGGAAAGGTGTACGACCTGGACGGCAGATGTGTTCAGAATACGGAGAAAGGCCGAGTATATATAGTAAATGGTCAGAAGAAGCTTTTCTAAGGTATATAGGCTTTTACTGCTAATGCTTATGTTTTCTGTCTCGCTGCATGCAGTGGGACAGAATGCATATCATGCGGTCTTTCTAGGTCTGCCGCTGGGCGGCAGTGGCGAGGCGTTTGTGGACTCGCTGGAAAGTAAGGGGTATGAGATTCAGAACTCATCGGATGTGTGTACATCGCTGACAGGTCAGTTTGACGGGGTAGGGTGTATAATAGAGGTGCATACCACACCCAAGTCGCATACCGTGCATCAGGTGAGCGTGTCGTTTGTAGAATTCGGTGCTAACGAGGTGGCGCGCTCGCTTAAGTTTAACAGGATAAAGCGTGCTCTGAAGAAGAAATACGGTAAATGGGATTACGACAATAGTAGGGGCTTGCACGAATGGAGTAGCGAATATGCCCGTGTCTCGCTAGGTCATAAGCGTATTGAGGGGCAGTATTACAAGACTCTGTATGTGTGGTGGCAGGACCGCGAAGGATGGGAAAGGCTGGTGTCAGAAAGGGAAAATTAGTTTATTTCTTGTGAGATTGCTCTTTTTTTTGTTTCTTTGCAGACGTTAATATTTAAAACAAGGTATATAGATGGGAAAGATACTGATTATTGGCTGTGGTGGTGTTGCCACCGTTGCGGCTCACAAGATTTGTCAGAACAAGGATACGTTCACGGACATCAGGATTGCATCGCGTACTAAATCCAAGTGTGATGCTCTTGCCGAGTTGCTGAACAAGAGGTATGGCACGAATGTCACTACTGCTGCAGTAGACGCAGACAGTGTTCCGCAATTGGTTGCGCTGATGAACGAGTACAAGCCTGACATGGTGCTGAACCTGGCCCTGCCTTATCAGGACCTGACAATCATGGATGCTTGTCTGGAGACGGGTTGCAACTATATGGACACTGCTAACTACGAGCCAAAGGACGAGGCTCATTTCGAGTATTCGTGGCAGTGGGCTTATCGCGAGCGTTTCGAGAAGGCAGGGCTGACGGCCATTCTGGGCTGCGGCTTTGATCCTGGTGTTACGAGCATTTATACTGCCTACGCTGCAAAGCATCATTTCAAGGAGATACAGTATCTGGATATCGTTGACTGCAATGCCGGTAATCACCATAAGGCTTTTGCAACAAACTTTAATCCGGAGATCAATATTCGCGAGATTACTCAGAAGGGCCTGTACTACGAGAATGGCAAGTATATCGAGACAGAGCCCATGGAGATACACAAGACACTGAACTATCCCAACATCGGCCCCAGGGAGTCGTACCTGCTGCATCACGAGGAGATAGAGTCCCTGGTCATCAACTATCCTACAATCAGGCGTGCCCGTTTCTGGATGACTTTTGGCGAGGCTTATTTGAAGCATCTGGAGGTTATACAGAATATAGGTATAGACCGCATTGACGAGATAGAGTACAAGGCTCCTGCTGCAGACGGCAGCGGTGACGTGGTTGTCAAGATTGTTCCCCTGCAGTTCCTGAAGGCTGTCCTGCCTAATCCACAGGACTTGGGCAGCAACTACGAGGGCGAGACATCTATAGGCTGCCGTATCCGTGGTATCGGAAATGACGGAAAGGAGCATACATACTATGTATACAACAACTGCTCGCATCAGGCTGCCTACGAAGAGACCGGTATGCAGGGTGTAAGCTATACGACAGGTGTTCCGGCAATGATAGGTGCGCTGATGTTCATGAAGGGACTGTGGGTAAAGCCGGGTGTTCACAATGTCGAGGAGTTTGATCCGGATCCGTTTATGGACGAGCTGAACAAGCAGGGCTTGCCCTGGCATGAGATTCATGACGGAGATCTGGAACTTTAAGCTAATTCATAATTTACAATCATAATTAATAATCCATAACAGGTATGGCAGTAGAAATAAGCGAGAAAGAGGCTAAACTCAAGGCGTTGCAGGCAGCGCTGGGCAAGATAGAGAAGGACTTTGGCAAGGGGTCTATCATGAAACTGGGTGAGAACAAGGTTGAGAATGTCGAGGTTATCCCTACCGGCAGTATCTCCCTGAATCATGCCCTGGGCGTAGGCGGCTATCCCAAGGGTCGTATAATTGAGATATTCGGTCCCGAGTCATCAGGTAAGACTACATTGGCGATCCATGCAATTGCCGAGGCTCAGAAACGTGGCGGTATTGCTGCAATAATTGATGCCGAGCATGCATTTGACCGTTTCTATGCCGAGAAGCTGGGTGTTGACGTTGACAACCTGCTTATCTCGCAGCCGGATAACGGTGAGCAGGCTCTGGAGATTGCCGATCAGCTGATTCGTTCCGCAGCTGTTGACATTGTTGTGGTTGACTCGGTTGCAGCACTGACTCCAAAGGCCGAAATCGAGGGTGAGATGGGCGACAACAAGGTCGGCCTTCAGGCACGCCTGATGTCACAGGCCCTGCGTAAGCTGACATCGACCATATCAAAGACCAACACTACATGTATCTTCATCAACCAGTTGCGCGAGAAGATTGGTGTGATGTTCGGCAATCCCGAGACGACGACTGGCGGTAACGCGCTCAAGTTCTACGCCAGCGTACGCCTGGATATCCGTCCTTCGTCTACAATCAAGGACGGCGAGGAAGTGATTGGCAAGATGACTAAGGTGAAGGTCGTGAAGAACAAGGTTGCGCCTCCATTCCGCAAGGCAGAGTTCGAGATTACCTTTGGCGAGGGTATAAGCCAGGTTGGCGAGGTACTGGATCTTGCTGTCAAGTACGAGATTATCAAGAAGAGCGGTTCGTGGTTCAGCTACAACGACAGCAAGCTGGGTCAGGGACGCGATGCAGTTAAGCTGGTTATCAAGGATAATCCCGAGCTGTTTGAGGAACTCGCAGCCAAAGTGACCGAGGTTATGGCTACAAGTAAGGACTAAACTGACAAACTGACATACAAAACTGACAGAGCAGGGCTCGTGCTGTATTTGGCACGGGCCTTGCTGTTTATGTTGTGAGTTCAATTCACGAAATAAATTAAACATTAAATATTATGGGAAAGATTATTGGTATTGATCTGGGCACAACAAACTCTTGTGTATCAGTATTCGAGGGCAACGAGCCCGTAGTTATCACAAACGCCGAGGGTAAGCGCACTACTCCTTCGATTGTTGCATTCGTTGACGGTGGCGAGCGCAAGGTAGGTGATCCTGCAAAGCGTCAGGCTATCACTAACCCGAAGAAGACTATCTTCTCCATCAAGCGTTTCATGGGTGAGACTTACGATCAGGTAAGCAAGGAGATTGCACGCGTACCTTACTCAGTAGTAAAGGGCGACAACAATACTCCACGTGTTGACATAGACGGTCGCCAGTACACTCCACAGGAAATCAGCGCCATGATTCTTCAGAAGATGAAGAAGACTGCCGAGGATTACCTGGGCCAGGAGGTTACCGAGGCTGTTATCACGGTTCCTGCTTATTTCTCGGACAGCCAGCGTCAGGCTACAAAGGAGGCTGGTCAGATTGCAGGCCTGGATGTGAAGCGTATCGTGAACGAGCCAACAGCTGCTGCTCTGGCATACGGTGTGGACAAGGCTAACAAGGATATGAAGATTGCCGTGTTCGACCTTGGTGGCGGTACATTCGATATCTCTATCCTGGAGTTCGGTTCAGGTGTGTTCGAGGTTCTGTCTACCAACGGTGATACTCACCTGGGCGGTGATGATTTCGATCAGGTTATCATCGACTGGCTGGCTACCAACTTCAAGAACGAGGAGGGTATTGACCTGAAGCAGGATCCAATGGCCCTGCAGCGCCTGAAGGAGGCTGCCGAGAAGGCTAAGATCGAGTTGTCAAGCACGACATCTACAGAGATCAACCTGCCTTATATCACTGCTGTAGGCGGTGTACCCAAGCACCTGGTTAAGACTCTGACACGTGCTGAGTTCGAGCGTCTGGCCGACGGTCTGATACAGGCTTGTAAGGTTCCTTGTCAGAACGCAATGCGTGACGCAGGCCTTTCAAACAGCGATATCGACGAGGTTATCCTGGTAGGTGGCTCAAGCCGTATTCCTGCTGTACAGAAGCTGGTTGCTGATTTCTTCGGCAAGGAGCCTTCAAAGGGTGTTAACCCTGACGAGGTTGTTGCAGTAGGTGCTTCAATCCAGGGTGCTGTGCTGACAGGTGACAAGAGCGACATCGTTCTTCTGGACGTAACTCCTCTGTCAATGGGTATCGAGACAATGGGCGGCGTAATGACGAAGCTGATTGATGCAAATACGACAATTCCTTGCAAGAAGTCCGAGGTATTCTCGACAGCTGCAGACAACCAGACAGCCGTTACAATCCACGTTCTGCAGGGTGAGCGCCCAATGGCATCGCAGAACAAGAGCGTAGGTCAGTTCAACCTGGACGGTATTGCACCTGCACGTCGCGGAGTTCCACAGATCGAGGTTACATTTGACATCGATGCAAACGGTATCCTGAATGTAAGTGCCAAGGACAAGGCTACGGGTAAGGAACAGCACATCACCATCACTGCAAGCTCTGGTCTGAGCAAGGAGGAAATCGAGCGCATGAAGGCTGAGGCTGAGGCTAATGCCGAAAGCGACAAGAAGGAGCGCGAGAAGATTGACAAGCTGAATCAGGCTGACTCCATGATCTTCCAGACCGAGAATATGCTCAAGGACAGCGGTGACAAGCTGGATGCCGCAACAAAGTCTGAGGTAGAGGCTGCCCTGAACAAGATGAAGGAAGCCCACAAGGCACAGGATATTGCTGCAATAGACGCTGCTACACAGGAACTGCAGAACGCTGCAGCCAAGATGTACCAGGCACAGCAGGCCGCAGGTGCACAGGCTCAGCCAGGTTGCGATCCTAACTGCAACAACGGCAGCTGTGGCGGTCAGCAGGATTCCAACAAGGACGACATCCAGGATGCCGACTTCGAGGAGGTGAAATAAGACGCATAAGTAAAGACATAACAAAACACTATCAAATGGCGTGTAACTCATTGAGCTACACGCCATTTGCATTCAAACGGTCGCTGAGCAAATATCCCTCGCGCGCCATTTAGCCAATTCTGGTATTTTCGGATGTGTTAGTTAGTGGAAAAAACACTTTTTCCTTTTCTATGTCATGGATTTTTTATACTTTCGTGTCGGATTTCACATACTCTACCCAAGGTGTAGCCAAGGTGTACCCAAGGTGCAGCCAAGGTGTAGCCAAGTTCATAAGGCTGTCATGTCCTTGGTTGGAACCAGACTACAGTATGGATAGTGTATGGATAGAGTGAAGGAATAATTCAGTTGGGAATCATCAACTATTGCAGAAACTAATAATATAATAGCTATGGTAAAAATCAAACAAGTCGGCATTGGCCAGATGGCTTCAGGAACAATCGATGGCATCACGTATGTAACCCGAGGGGATGTAACCTTTGCGCGTTCCACGCCCACTATGCCCGCACACGTCTATACCACTCCAGCGGCAAAGAAACGTCGTGCCATCTTTAACATGATTCAGATGCATTTGAAGCTTCATCTGCCGACACTTCGCAAAACGATAACTCCCAAGGGAATAGGGAGTGCCTATACCCGCTATTATTCGCTCAATGCCAAGCCGCTTGCCAGAGCTCTGGAGGCGTTGGCGGAAGAAATGGTGGCTGGGAAGAATGTTACCATCAATGATGTTGAGGAAGCCATCTGCGCCTACGCTGCAGAAAATCCCTGTGAGATTTGTATTGCAAGTCTCAAAGGCTACAAGGAGTTGTTTCTAAGCGGTCCTTGGCCTGACACCATTACTCTCCATGCAGTCAAGGGCAAAAACACTATAGTCATCACCGTTATATAGCATTTCCTGAGTCACCCAAGTCACCATTCGTTAAAACCGCCGAAGTCAAGAAATAGTCCTCGCGCGCATACGTATATATATAAGAAGCATGTATTTCCAATTGGAAACACCTGCTTTTGTTCGACCATTTGTCCGAAGCTTACAAAATTTTTTGGATAGTGTCGGACAAATGCTTTTGACTTATTGAGTACTTAACTATTATTTCCGTCCAACAACATCAATCCTTTTATCGTCAGCAAATAACGTTGACGGGGATGATGGGGATTGGCAGGATACTTCATACACACAAATCCTTCTCTTATTGCTGGTGTGAGAGAATAATCCATAAA
>OMQX01000049.1 GCA_900313335.1 uncultured Prevotellaceae bacterium | reverse complement strand
AAGAGCAATTGAAGAAGCAGAGTCAGTCGCTCAATTACCACTTCATTTATATAAATACAATGGTAATGGTGGTAAGGAAAAAGCTACTGAGCATAGTTTATATAGGCTTCTGCATGATGAGCCAAATCCTGAAATGACATCATTTGTTTTTAGAGAAACACTTATGACACACCTTTTACTTTATGGTAATGCATATGCACAAATCATAAGAAATGGTAAAGGGGAAGTCCTTGCTTTGTATCCTTTAATGGCAAATAGGATGAAAGTTGATAGAGATGAAAAAGGCGAACTTTATTATGAGTATCAGCATATGAATGATGAAGCAAACACTATGAAAACACTCGACATCAGACATATATTCCACCTAGCCAAGGACTACATCTACATCCTTGTCGGACTTGCCATCTATGCAACAGGCTTCTCCTGTTTCATGCTGCCCTACGAGATTACCAGCGGTGGAGTCAGCGGTATAGCAGCCCTCATATACTACAGTACCGGTTTCAACGCCGCATACTCATTCTTCATCATCAACATCTTCCTCATGGTCCTTGCCTTCAAGACCATGGGGTGGCGCTACTGCGTGCGCACGCTGCTTGCCATCGTCACCATCTCCGTTCTAATCGACTATGCCCAGATACTGCTCACCACCGACGGCCACATGATGCACATAGTAGGTGAGCAAAAGTTCATGGCATGCGTTCTGGGCGGCTGTATGGAAGGAATAGGCCTCGGTCTCGTATTCCTTGCCGGAGGCAGTACCGGAGGCACCGATATCATAGCCTCGGCAATCAACAAGCACCACAGCATATCACTTGGTCGCATCCTGCTCGTCATGGATATAATGATTGTATCCTGCAACTGGTTCATTATACACGACCTCGAGACACTCGTTGTCAGCTACTCTACCATGTTCGTTGCCATGAACATGCTCGACTACGTAATCAACGGTGCCCGTCAGAGCGTACAGTTCATCATCATCAGCACCAGGTACCAGACCATTGCGACACGCATCTGCAACGAGTTGGACCGCGGAGTTACCGTCCTCGAGGGCCGTGGATGGTACAGCGGCGAGCAGCGCAACGTACTTCTGGTACTTGCCAAGAAATACGAGCGCCGCGACATATACCGCCTTATTCACAGCGAGGACCCAAAGGCCTTCGTGTCCATGTCCAATGTAGAGGGCGTATTTGGTGAAGGATTCGAAAAGATCAAGAAATAAATGGCCGTGAAGACGCTTATAATGGCGACGAACAACGAGCACAAGCTGCGCGAGATTCGTCAGATCCTGGGCGACAGGTTCCAGGTAATGGGCCTTGCAGACATAGGCTGCAATACCGATATCCCCGAGACCTCGGACACACTCGAGGGCAATGCCCTGCAGAAGGCACGCTACGTTGCAGACAATTTTGGCGTGGACTGCTTTGCCGACGACACAGGTCTGGAGGTTGATGCCCTTGGCGGTGCCCCCGGCATATACACGGCCCGCTACGGCAGTCTCAACGGCTATGGCGACAGCCACGACTCGACAGCCAATATCCGCTGCATATTGGACAAGCTCAAGGGACAGACGCTGCGTACGGCACGCTTCCGTACCGTAATCGCCCTTGTCCGTGATGGTAGGGAATATCTTTTCGAGGGTAGGGTAGAGGGCCGCATAGTCGATCAGCTGCGCGGCACACAGGGCTTTGGATACGATCCTGTATTCGAGGTCGAGGACACAGGCCTTACCTTTGCCGAAATGGGACCAGACGAGAAGAATCGCCTCTCGCACCGTGGCCGTGCCACCGAGAAGCTCATCAGCTTCCTGTCAGGCAATTCCTGAGCCTTACTTTACCGGAGCACACCAGTACAGGAACATCCCGGCTATCATCAATACCACGATGGCCATCGCCATCACCCCGTACATCAGCTGCTGGTTCGATTTGCGGATATTGTGTCTCATCTTGTTACTTGTTTGAAGTGGTTCCTGTTTTCAGTATGTTCCCGTAGCGTTCCTCGTCACCTATCAGCTTCAGCGCCTCGCGGTACACCTTGTCGTTCCTCAGCTGCTGGCGTACATATCCGCCCTGATAATAGTACCTTGTAGCTATCTCTGCCTCGATGAAAGGCATGATTTTTGACTTGAAGCGCTTCAGGTCAGCCTTCAGATTGGGCTCGAATTTCTTCTCCAGCGAATCCATCTCGGCCTTGGCAATCTCCAGGTAACCCTCCTGCTGTGCTATCTCCTTCAGGTACTTGATGGCACTGTCCGAGCGGCGGTTGTACGTAAACTTCTCGTCCGCAACGTATTTGCAGAAATCATCATACTCCACGTCCGTCAGCTCTATGATCCCTGCCTCGGCAATCCTCTCATGCTTCTGGCTGTATTCCGTAATCCAGTCAAAGAAGGCATCGCTCTGTACCAGGTCATACACCATCGTCGGCAGGCTGTCCGGCTCTGCTATTATATCCGGCTTTATGCCGCCTCCGTCACGCACCTCACGCCCTATGCGCGTATGGAACACCTTTGTCAGGCTGTCAGGCGTAGTCTTTACCGTACCGTCGTGATTGTACTGGTGAGCCTGTATGCATCGTCCGCTGGGGATGTAGTAGCGTGCCGTCGTCAGCTTCATCTGCCCGCGGTACGGAACGTCGCGTATCGCCTGTACCAGACCCTTGCCGAACGTGCGGTTGCCCATTATTACCGCCCTGTCCATGTCCTGCAGGCTTCCGCTCACGATTTCGGATGCCGATGCCGAGTTCTGGTTTACTAATACCACAATAGGCATAATCGAGTCCACTGGGTCCGTCGTCGTCAGGTACTCGTGGTTGGCAATGCTCTGCTTTCCCTTTGTATATACCACCTTCTGACCCTTGCCCACAAACAGGTTTACGATGTCCACCGCCTCGTTTATGGCACCGCCCGGGTTGTTCCTCAGGTCGAACACCAGTCTCTTGCCACCGCTGTTCTTTATCTGCTCCAGTGCATGGCGCACCTCGCTTGCAGCACCGTCGGTAAAACCGGTCAGTATTATGTATCCCGTCTCCTTGTCTGCCATTCCGTAGTACGGCACCGCAGGTGTTTTGATGGTGGCACGTGTTATGCGTACCGTTCTGGGCTTCTTCTCGCCCGGGCGCTGGAATTTCAGCGAGAATGTCGTTCCCGCTTCACCGCGCAGCATCGTAGTCACCTTGGCAGGCATCATGCCCTTCACGTCCTTTCCGTCAATGGCAAGCAGTATGTCACCCGCCTTCAGTCCCGCCTTGTCGCTCGGTGTGTTCCTGTACGGCTCCGATATTGTTACCCTGTCGTGCTTCTTGCTGAAACGAATTATGCTTCCGATGCCCGCATATTTACCTGTCGACATCTGGCGCAGTTCCTCGTCGTCTGCCGGATAGTACGCCGTGTACGGGTCCACCTTCATCAGCATCCCGTCTATGGCCCATCTGATAGCCGTATCAGCAGCAATCGTATCGACATAGTACAGGTCCAGCGCCTTGTATATCTCGTCAAAGATATCCAGGTTGCGTGCTACCTGCGAGTTATGGTTTTCCGTCTGCGCATAAGCCGTGCCAAACACCAACACCAAGCTAAATAACAATCCAATTCTCTTCATATATATTATATTAAATCCGCTAACCGCTAACCGCTAACCGCTAAACCCTAACCGCTAAACCCTAACCCGTCTAGCATAGCGGCGGTTAGCCTCCCAAGCCTCGTCGCTCAGCCTCGTCCCCACGACCTGTATGATGCTTTCGCTCAGGGTGATTCCCAGGTCTAGGCATGACTCCAACTTCGCACCGTTGCCGTAGGCATACAGGAAGCCTGCTGCGAAATAGTCGCCCGCCGCCGTGGTGTCTATTACGTTCTCTATCTTGTTCGCAGGCATTACCACCCTTTCACCGCCGTTGTGCATTGCACTTGCACCCTTCTTGCCCATCTTCACTATCGCCGTGTCCGTCATGGATGCAATATATCCTAATGACTCTGCTGCATCCTCCATCCCCGACAGTGCCGTGGCCTCCTCCCTGTTGGCAAATACCAGGTTCACGTATTCGCGTATGATATGGTGGAAGAACTCCAGGTTCTCATTTACAATGTTCCAGCTTCCCAGGTCCAGGCTCACTGTCAGTCCAAGCTCCTTTGCCGTCCTGCATATCTTTTCCATCAGTTCGTGGTTCTGCACCAGGTAGCCCTCGATGTGAACCAGGTCACAGTTTTCAAACAGATCTTCTGTAATATCTTCAGCCCTCAGCCCCATGGCAGCCCCCAGGTGCGTACCGAAACTCCTCTCCCCGTGACCTGATATAAAGGTGTTTGCAACCCCCGTATGCTCGTCACAGGTAATCAGCTTCTCGCATATACCCTGCCTCGTGCCCGCTTCCCTGAAGAAACGCCCCAGCTCGTCGTTGCCTATACGCCCTACGTACGTGGGCCTTGCACCCAGGCTGGCAAGCGCCATCATCGCGTTTCCAGTACTGCCGCCTGTAGACATCTGCGGATTCAGGGCCTGCATCTCCTGCTCTATCACCCTTTCCGTCTCCTCGTCTATCAGGGTCATACCACCCTTGTGCAGACGGTGTCTCTCCAGCAGTGTGTCATCATGTACGAACACCGATACATCCACCAGGGCATTGCCGATACCAAGTATTCTAAGCATATCGTTCAGTTTGTTTTTCCTTGTCTTATGTTGCGCGTTTCGTTCAGGAATTCCCTCTGCTTGGGCATCAGGTTCCTTGCGTCCCACTTTTTTATCTCTTCCATTACGCCCGACATCTCCTCAACGTCGTCCGTCAGCTTGGCAAGGTAGAACCTTATCCTCAGCTTCAGCATGCTGCTGTCCGACAGCTTCTCATGTGCAGCCCGCAGCCTTTTCTCAGCCTCTTCGCGGTTCCCCCCTATTGCCATGGAGCCCAGGAACATTGCCAGTGCCAGCTCCCCCTCCAGTGCAGCCGTCACGCCGTGATAGGTCGACAGCCTGTTCATCGCACGCCCCACCTCACTGCACGCTATGTGGTATTCCCGCAGCGTTCCCATGCAGTTCCCGTCCAGGTCGAACAGCACGCGCCTTGCCGTTTCCGTCAGTAGCTTCTTGTCCGCCTCCACGTTGTTCGATTTCCGCCTCTCCCTGTCCTCGTACCTCACCTTGCGTTTCTTCCTGCCGTCTGCAGTACGCTCGATGGATTCGCCCGTTTTTGCATCCGGATTATATTGGATTACGTCGTCCTTGCCCGCTGACTGTATCAGGTCCGGAGTCAGTTCGATGGTGGCAAATATCGAGTCCCGTATGTTTACCGAGAAGCGCGTCTTTCCCTTTATCCTGACTATCTGCCCCTCGTATATTGCCGAGCCTATCATCACCTTTACCACATCCCCCTCGACCCACGTTATCTCGTCAGGCTTGTAAAACCTTACCGATTTCTGGTTGGACTGTATGAACCTCATGAAATTGTCCATAGACTCATCGTCCACTATCAGCTTGTCCTTGATTTCCTTGTTTTCCGAGAACGACGCCTTGCGGAAATACAGGCCGTATGCCGAGCTGCTCATGTAATCCGTCAGCCCAGCCTCCGTACCGCGTGCAAAGATAAATCCCCGTATGGCAGGTTCCAGGGCCTCGTGGCGCCGGTTGTTCACATGCCTTATCCTGTACACCATCGGCAGGAAACACTCCAGATCCTCCTGATGCCTAATGTCATCGCAGATCTGCACCTCGCTGTTCCTTTTCCTGGTACCCAGGACAAACCAATGTAAGTTTTTGTCTTCTTTCAGCATGTGACCGGAATATACGCAATAGTCCAATAGTCAAACTATTGGCAAAATTAGTAAAAATTCCGATATCGCCCCTCTTTCCCATCATTTTTTGTTTCTATTGTTTGGTATTATGTAAAAAAATGTTACATTTGCGAAGGAAAATATACGAAGTCGACTTTATAAAGCCCACCTTTTTAGCAGGTTAAAAAAGGTTAATTTCTATCTAACGCGCTTACAATCAGCTGTTTGTACCTTGTGTGTTAGAATATTGTTATTGCGTTTTGTTTCTGTATGAACCCCTTCAGGCTACTGTTTGCGACACTGTTGTTTGCTGCCTGTAACACGGTTGATTTCAACGAAATCAGCCCCGAACCCGATGAACCCCAGGCAAGCAAGGGCAATCTGGTACTGCATGTTGCTCAGCTGCAGCAGGAACCGACGCATTACAATTTCGCCTTCTACGACATGGCAGGCACACGCGTCAAGCAGGTCAACCAGAAGCAGGGAGACAGCAATTACGGCACGGCGGATATCAAGCTCGAGCCCGGTACATACCAGATGGTGGTTCTCGCCCACAGCAGCGACCGCAACCCCACCATGACCAACCCCGCCAAGATACAGTTCTCCAACGCCTACAGGTATACCGAGACCTTCCTGTACTACAAGGTGCTTACCGTCACCGACCAGCAGCAGGCCCTGGACGTACAGCTCGACCGCATCGTGTCCATGTGCCGCTTCATAATATACGACCCCATACCCGACGACGTTGCACAGATCAAGTTCGTCTACAAGGGAGGAAGCGGACATTTCAGCGCCATGACAGGCCTTGGAGTCACAAACTCCACCCAGACTGTCACCGCACAGGTCCGCACAGGAGCCAGATACTCCGAGTTCCATCTCTACACCTTCCTGCACGACAGGACAGGAGAGATAGACCTCACAGCCACGGCACACGATGCCTCAGGCAATGAAATATGCCGCTGGGACTACGACGACCTGCCCATGGCATGCAACCAGATAACCGGGCTCATGGGCAATTTCTTCCAGGACGGGAACTGGGACGACTCATGGGACCTGATACCCACCGCATACTTCAATTGTCCCTGGGACAGGGAAACCTACTATACATACTAAGGCATCCGGGCCTCCCGGCATGGAAGATCATAATTGTTTGGAATAGAATTACAGATAACAGGGGACAGAGTCTGTTGTAATTATTAATTTTAAAGACAAACAATTATGAAAAAGAATCTGATTCTTGCAGGCATAGCCCTGCTTTTCGCTGCTTGCAGCAATGATACCGAGACAGGAGGTGACAGCCGCGTAGCACCAGTACGTGTTCAGGTCAGCGGGTACTCCGTCAGCCAGGGAGACTTCCCGGAAACACGTGGTGTCGAGACCGCGGTGGACTACACCAGCATCAATGCCATCACCCTGGCGTTCTACAAGAGCGACGGGACCCAGGCATACAAGCACGAGCAGCTCAGGGACGACAATACAACATACACCACCTTCGGCAGTTTCGAGCTCTCCCTGCCAATGGGCAGCTACACCATGGTGGCACTGGCATACAAGACAAAGGAAGGCAGCCCCCTCGTGCTGACAAGCCCCACAGCCGCAGCCTTCACGGGCGAACACGGTTACGAGACATTTGCCTATACCCAGGCGGTTAATATAACCAATACCAGCACAGTTGACCTCAGCGCTACGCTCAGCCGTATCATTTCCAGGCTCACAGTCTGCTCAAGCGACGGCCGTACCGCCAATATCTCCAACGTGCGCATGACCCTGTCAGCCGGTGGCTGGAGCTTCAACCCCACCACAGGCCTCGCTACGGTCAACACCGGATGTACCAATACCACATCCATAGCCGCCGCTACCGGCGAGAGCACCATCTCGTCCACCAACGTCTTCCTGCTCACCGACGAGCAGACAATGAACGTCACCATCGAGACACTTGATTCAGAAGGCAACACCCTCTTCACCAAGACAGTCACGGACGTACCCTTCAAACGCAACCGCGTCACGATATTAACAGGTAAGATGTACACCAACGACGACATGTCCGGCACCTTCAACATCGAAACCGCCTGGCTCACCGACACCAACATGGACTTCTAACCAGTTAATCAATCAAGAGTCTAAAAACCTTTAAACTCTTAAACTCTTAAACCCTTAAACATTTAAACTCTTAAACATTTAAACTTATCTAAGACCCTGTCCCCTTATTCAGAAACCCAACCACATTATATAATACGTAACCACAAAACCAAAACACACATAAACGTTAATAAAGGTTAAAACCCCACCAGTCCCCAAAATTAATAGTAAATTTACGACGAAATAAAAACAAGAGAGCCATGTGTACAGTCAGTGTTAAGGTGAATGAGACCCTGCTTCGAGACATACGACCAGAGTTAAGCACCACAGCAGCCGTTCGTAAGTGGGTGCAGCAGCAGATAGACATGCGCATTCAACAAATGGAGGCAGAGAGGGACCGGAATGTGCTGCAGGAGGATTTATGGCTTTCCATTGACCATGATAAAGAACTGAGTCTAAAGCCGTCGGTGATAGCGGCGGATGACACTGGTTCTGTTGACTTTGAAACCTTCAGGGCTGATTTACATAGGATGGTGGATGATATATATGCTGAACCATGATGGAGTATAGGTACAAGATAAGTTTTCTTGCGCAGCGAAAGATAACTTCCTTCTACTATAACGTCGCAAAAAAATACAAGCAGACATACTCTAAAGAATTGTTGCATAAAAACATCAATGATGCAGTTGATGCTATGTATCAAATAGAAAAGACACTCCTGCGTCGTAAGCCAACAATTTCGCGCTGGGCAGGCTACTATATGACCAACACCAACAGGTGGTATTTTGCCTACACCATTGATGGCGATACTATCACAATCTATGATGCCTGCCACAAGCAGAACATGAACGATTAAATAGATATCAGAACCTATCGAAAATTTCGATAAGTTCGACCGCTTACTAAAACAACATAGAAAAAAATCAGTGTCAAGTGATATACCCCTTGACTCTTGACCCTAGACTCTAGACTCTCGACTCTAGACTCTCGACCCCAGACCCTTGACTAAAAAAATGCCTGAACGTAACTTTGAAAACTTGCGAGTTTGGCAAGAGGCAAGAGATTTTGTCAACGATATATATCGCGTGATGCAAAGTTGTCGGGATTTTGGCTTCCGTGATCAAATCCAAAGAGCCGCAGTAAGCATAATGAACAATATTGCCGAGGGTAATGAATCCGGATCAGACGCCAAGTATATCAATTTCCTCTATATAGCAAAAGGTAGTTGTTCAGAAGTACGTTCTATGCTATATCTATGCGAAGACTTAGGATTCTGTACGGCAGAGAAACATAAGGAACTACACGATAAATCACAGTCAATATCAGGTAGCCTGAAAAAACTTATCACATATATAGAAAATAATAAACACTCCAGACTCTAGACTCTAGACTCTAGACTCTAGACTCTAGACTCCTGACCCTCGCCCCTCGACCCCTAAACTATACCCGGTTTTGCCTCGGATGATGTCAGTAGTTGCTATAGCAACGGGTTATGGCGTCAGGGGTTTGTGCAAGAGCTTGTTCTTAAGCATAAAACAATGACAGCAGAACGAAGGTTCGCAGAACCGGGACATCAGTAGAGGATGTTTTGACGGTTTTGGTCTATTAATGATTCGTGTAAATTCGAGCGATTCGTGGTCAAAAATTTGATCTTTTCTTCCACTATCCCAAATTAATTCACTATTTTTACCGCGTAAAACTAAATGATATAACCGCCAAGATTATGTCGAAGGAGTCAATCATAAAGGCGTTTGAGGGCGTAAACGTGCGCATCGTGTGGGACGTTGAGACGGAGGAGTATTACTTTGCCGTGAACGACATCGTGCAGGTGCTCACAGAAAGTACTGACGTAAAGCAATATGTAAAGCGTATGCGCAGTCGCGACCCTGAACTCAATTCCAAGTGGGGTACAATTTGTACCCCCCTTCGAATGCTCGCTCCGGATGGGAAAATGCGTTTGACGAAAGCCGCCACACTGCAGGGCATCCTGCGCATTGTGCAGAGTATCCCGTCACGCAAGGCCGAGCCGCTCAAGCAGTGGCTTGCCGAGGTGGGAAGCCAGCGCATCGACCAAATGATAGACCCAGAGTTGACATTCCAGATGGCGGTGCAGGACTACCGT
>OMQX01000099.1:5281-9450 GCA_900313335.1 uncultured Prevotellaceae bacterium | reverse complement strand
CTTGGGCTTGTTCTCGATGGCGAGGCGCTCCATCTCGTCGTAGTCGACGCGTCCTGTTTCCTTGTTCAGGTTATAGCCTACGGGCTTGTACAGGATGCCGGAGGTGTTTACCAGTGAGCCGTGGCTCAGGTGGCCGCCGTGATCAAGGTTGAGGCCCATGAATGTGTCGCCGGGATTAAGTACTGCCAGGAATACTGCTGCGTTGGCCTGTGCACCTGAGTGCGGCTGTACGTTGGCATATTCTGCACCGAAGAGCTTGCAGATGCGGTCTATGGCAAGTTGCTCGACTTTGTCGACTACCTGGCAGCCGCCGTAATAGCGCTTGCCTGGATATCCTTCGGCGTATTTGTTGGTTAATACCGAACCCATTGCCTGCATCACTTCGTCTGAAACAAAGTTTTCGCTTGCGATTAGCTCAATGCCGCGCATTTGGCGTGCACGTTCTTCCTTGATCAGGTCAAATACAGTGTTGTCCATATCAGTTTGTGTACGTAGTTAGTTTTAACATGAGTAGCAAAGGTAGTTATTTATAATGATATTAGTGTGGGTTTGGGCGATTTTTTTGTAAAAATAGTATTAATAATTTTATTATTAAGGAGCTGTTTTGGATTTTTGCATCAAAAAAGGATTATCTTTGTATGCGCGAATTGTCGCATATATTATGTAACGGAACCGTGTTATGCAGAATAGCAGTCTTGTGACTCTGGCCAATCATTCCAGAGATAAAATCGAGTATTTGATACGTATGGCTCGTGAGTTTGAGCAGAATCCCAACCGCCGTCTCCTGGAGGGGAAGGTTGTGGCTACGCTTTTCTTCGAGCCGAGTACGCGTACACGCCTCAGCTTTGAAACTGCTGCCAATCGCCTGGGAGCCCGTGTAATAGGATTTGCCGATCCCAAGGTGACGAGCGGTACGAAGGGTGAGACGCTGAAGGATACTATAATGATGGTGAGCAATTATGCGGACGTGATTGTAATGCGCCATTATCTGGAGGGTGCTGCCCAGTATGCAAGCGAGATTGCTCCGGTGCCTATCGTGAATGCGGGTGACGGTGCTAATCAGCATCCTTCGCAGACGATGCTGGACCTGTACACGATTAACCAGACGCAGGGAAGGCTGGATGACCTGAACATCTATATGGTGGGGGACCTGAAATACGGCCGTACGGTTCATTCGCTTCTGATGGCAATGCGCCACTTTAATCCTACGTTCCATTTTATTGCTCCTGACGAGCTGGCGATGCCGGATATATACAAGCGTTATTGCGAGGAGTATGGTATCCGTTATGTTGAGCATCAGGACTTCACTGCGGATACTATCAGTGATGCTGATATCCTGTATATGACCCGTGTGCAGAAGGAGAGGTTTGTGGACTTGGATGAGTATGAGAGGGTTAAGGACCGTTACCTGCTGAAGCGCGACATGCTGAAGAAGGCGCGTCCCAACATGAAGATCCTGCATCCTCTGCCTCGTGTAAACGAGATTGAGTATTCGATAGACGAGACTCCGTATGCATATTATTTCCAGCAGGCACGCAACGGTCTTTATGCGCGTCAGGCGCTGATATGTGATGTTCTGGGGATAAGCCTTGATGATATAAAGAAGAAACTATGAGACACGATAAGCTTTTGGTTGCCGCAATCGAGAACGGCACTGTAATTGACCATATTCCAAGCGACAGGTTGTTTGATGTCGTTAACCTCCTGCATCTGGAGAAGATGAAGACTGCGGTTACGGTGGGCTTCAATCTGAAGAGTGCTGATATGGGGCATAAGAGTATCATAAAGGTTGCGGACAAGTTTTTCACCGACGAGGAGCTGAACCAGCTCAGCATCGTTGCTCCCAACGTTACGCTGTGCATAATACGTAATTACGATATTGTTGAGAAGCGTACTGTTGTCATGCCCGAACTGCTGGTCGATACGGTAAAATGCTCGAATCCCAAGTGCATAACCAACAATGAGCCTATGCAGACGCGCTTCCGTGCCATAGGTGCCAATGGTGATATCCTGCGCTGTTGTTACTGCAACCGTGATATTCCGCGCAGCGAGGTGAAGATTAAGTAAGGAACTATACTACATCTGCAATGAGAAAGAAGATTATCATAGCTATGTGGGTCGTGTTGCTCTCTGTAATAGGAGGTGTGGTGGGCCTGCTGTTTATGGTGAATGAGGGCATGATAGGCTATATGCCTGACATGCAGGCTCTGTCTAATCCTGTGGATAAGTTCGCAAGTCAGATAGTTACGAGCGACGGCAAGCTGATGGGAACTTACAGCTATGGTGCTACCAACCGTCTGTTTACGGAATATGACTCGATAGCGCCTGCTATGGTCGAGGCTTTGGTGGCGACCGAGGACGAGCGTTTCTATGACCATTCGGGTATTGACTTCCGTGCGCTGTTGCGTGCTGTGGTCAAGCGCGGTGTCATGGGGCAGAAGAGTGCCGGTGGCGGTTCGACAATCACGCAGCAGCTGGCGAAGCAGTTGTACAGCGAGCATGCGACGAGCACTATGCAGCGTCTCCTGCAGAAGCCGATAGAGTGGCTTATTGCTGTGAAGCTGGAGCGCTATTATACCAAGCAGGAGATCATAACGATGTATCTCAACTATTTTGATTTCCTGCACAATGCCGTGGGAATAAAGACTGCATCGCGTACATATTTTAATAAGGAGCCTCATGAGCTGACGGTGGATGAATGTGCAATGCTTGTGGGTATGTGCAAGAATCCGTCGTATTTCAATCCCGTACGTGTTCCGGAGCGTGCTCAAGAACGTCGTGACGTCGTACTGGATCAGATGACAAAGGTGGGCTATCTCTCGGAGTCGGATGCGGAGATGTACAAGGCGAAGCCGCTGTCGCTCAATTTCCATCGCGTGGAACATAATACTGGTATAGGTTGTTATGTGAAGGAGTATCTGCGTCAGATACTGATGGCGAACAAGCCTGATCCTGATGACTATGCCGGCTGGCAGAAGCAGAAATATACCGAGGATTCCATTGCGTGGGAGCAGGATCCTATTTACGGGTGGTGTAACAAGAATGTCGACAAGAACGGCAATCACTATAACCTCTATACCGACGGCCTGAAGATTACTTGTTCTTTGGACAGCCGTATGCAGCAGTATGCGGAGGAGGCTATGTACGAACATGTTGTCAAGTATCTGCAGCCGATATTCAACAGCGAGCAGGTATCGAATCCCAACAAGCCGTATTTCCGCGGTCTTTCTGCCCAGAGGGTTGCTGCAGATATCTCCCGTGCCAAGAAGCAGAGCGGCCGTTACGTGACCATGAAGGCTGCAGGGTACAGCGAAAGTGAGATAGAGAACAGTTTCAATGTCCCGGTCGAGATGACTGTCTATACCCCGAGGGGTGACGTGGATACGGTGATGACTCCGCTGGACAGCCTTAAGTACTACAAGGGCTTCCTGCACTCGGGCTTCGTGTGCATGGACAGCGAGACGGGAGATGTAAAGGCGTATGTTGGTGGTCTTGACTATACTCATTTCCGCTATGATATGGCAGGTCAGGGTCGCCGTCAGGTGGGTTCGACCATGAAGCCTTACCTGTATGCAATGGCAATGGATAACGGATATGGTCCTGACGACAGAGCTCCTAATGTGCAGAAGACATACCATTTGCCTGGAGGCGGATATTGGACGCCCCGCAACGGCAGCCGTGCATGCTATGGTCAGATGGTTACGCTGAAGTGGGCGTTGGCGCGTTCCAACAACTGGGTTTCCGCATGGCTGATGAGCCAGCTTGATCCTGGTATGCTGGTTGACCTGGTGCACGAGTTCGGTATACGTAACTACAATATCAAGCCGAATATGACGCTGGCTTTGGGCTCTTGCGAGATAAGTGTCCTGGAGATGGTAAGCGCCTATACGGCATTTGCCCATCAGGGTATGCGCCGTGCTCCGCGTTTCGTAACCAAGATACAGGACAGTGACGGGCATGTGATAGCTAATTTCCAGCCGCAGATACATCATGTAATCAGTAGTGATGCGGCATGGAAGATGGTCATTCTGATGCAGGGCGTTGTAAATGGAGGTACTGGTTCGCGTATGCGCCGCATGGGTGTTACTGCACCGATGGCTGGCAAGACAGGAACGACCAATGACAATACGGACGGATGGTTTGTCGGCTATACTCCAAGGCTCAGCTTC
>OMQX01000099.1:0-5264 GCA_900313335.1 uncultured Prevotellaceae bacterium | reverse complement strand
ACGAGCGTGATGTGCATTTTGCCTCAACCTCCATCGGTCAGGGTGCCGCTGCTGCTTTGCCTATTTGTGCATATTTCCTGAAGAAGGTCTATGCTGACAAGAAGCTGGGATATAGCCCGAACGAGCGCTTCGAGATACCGGAGGGTCTGAAGACGTCCAGGACGGGTGACCGTTACCATCGTACATCCGAGAACGGAGATGCGGAAGGGGACGTAGATGAGACTCCAGAGGTAGCTCCGGGCGAGGTGACGCAGGGAGGGGCTGATGACCATGAGTCTGCGGGAGGTGCACAAACGGCCTCGGAGTAACTTAAAACACGCGTAATATGTTCTTTTTAGAACATCTTGATGGTTAAAAAATATTTAAGCGAATGTCATTGTGAGATTTAATTTGTAAATTTGTACGCTAAATGAAATAATTTATAGGATTTTGTCTACTGCGTACAATCATATCAAACGTCTGGGGCTGCTGTTTTTTTCGGCGGCTCTGGTCGTATTATCAGCTCAATCACAAGGGATAGTTATCGGTAGCTACCAGTTCTCGGAAGGTGGCGTGTATCAGGGTGAGCTGCTCAAGGGAAAACCTAACGGAAAGGGTACTACTACATTCAAGAACGGCGACCGTCATACCGGCGAATATGTCCGCGGCAAACGCGAGGGCAAGGGTGTATACGAGTTTGCTGACGGCGAGAAATACGACGGCGACTGGTATCAGGATCAGCAGCATGGTGTCGGGACGTATTTTTTCTCGAACAACAACCGCTATGTGGGAGCATGGTATCGTGACTACCAACATGGTAGGGGGATTATGTACTATTACAACGGCGACAAGTACGAGGGTTTATGGTATCAGGACAAGCGTCAGGGCAAGGGCAAATATACATTTGCCAACGGTGCCTACTATGACGGCGACTGGATGCAGGACATGAAAGAGGGTGAGGGTGTCTTTGACTGGGCAAACGGTAATGTCTATCGAGGACAGTGGCATGCCAACATGAAGAACGGCAAGGGTATCTTCGTCTACTCCAGCGGTGACAAGTACAATGGCACATGGCTCGATGACCAGCAGCATGGTACGGGCATCTACACATATCATAACGGTGACAAGTACGAGGGCCCGTATGTAAAGGGACAGCGTACAGGTGACGGTGTGTTCACATACCGTAACGGTGACAAGTATGTGGGTCATTTCCTGAATGGTGACCAGGACGGTTATGGCAAGTTTACGTGGAAGAGCGGAGCCAAGTATGACGGGTTCTGGAAGCAGAACAAGCAGCATGGCAAGGGACGCTATACCTGGGCCAACGGTGATGTGTATGATGGCGACTGGGTGAACGGTACCATGGAGGGACAGGGAATCCTGCGTCAGAGCGACGGAACGAAATACAAAGGTGGATTCAAGGATGGCCTGAAGGATGGTCACGGAATCCTTGAAGACAAGGATGGACATTTTGAGGGCGAGTTCCGCCGCGGTGTAAAGGTGGTAAAGTAAATTAAACGATTATATTATGGCTACAAAGAAGACAGAAGCCTCTAAAACAACCAAGACTACAAAGAAGGCCGCAAAGAAAAAGGCTGTAACCAAGAAGGCTGGTGCCAAGAAGGTTGCGGCTCAGGAGACTGCTCCCAAGGTACCGCAGGTACTCAGGCTAATTCGTAACGACAAGTATCTGGCAGAGTATGCCAATGCAATCAATGGTCGTCACCAGTCTGCCATTGACAAGATTGGCGAGCTTACACAGGGCGGTGCACAGACTCTTAGCGAATTTGCATCAGGTTATCTCTATTTCGGCCTGCACAAGCAGGATGGCTCGTGGGTACTGCGCGAGTGGGCTCCAAATGCTACTGCCATCTATCTGATAGGTGATTTCACGGGTTGGAAGGAAGACGGCCACTATGCCCTCAAGCGTATCAAGGATACCGGCAACTGGGAGCTGGTTCTGCCGGAGAAAGCCCTTAAGCACGGTGACCTGTACAAACTGAGCGTACACTGGGAAGGCGGTCAGGGTGAGCGTATTCCTGCATGGGTACGTCGTGTTGTTCAGGACGAAACGACCAAGATTTTCTCTGCTCAGGTATGGGAGCCCGATGAGAAATATGTATGGAAGAATCCCAAGTTCAAGCCAAATACCAGTCCGCTGCTCATATACGAGTGCCACATAGGTATGAGCCAGGATGCCGAGAAGGTTGGATCTTATGACGAGTTCCGCACCAATGTCCTGCCGCGCATACATCGTGCAGGTTACAACTGCATCCAGATTATGGCTATCCAGGAGCATCCGTATTATGGAAGCTTCGGTTATCACGTAAGTTCTTTCTTTGCTGCCAGCAGCCGCTTTGGTACTCCCGAGCAGCTCAAGGCTCTTATTGACGAGGCTCATTCAATGGGTATAGCTGTCATCATGGATATCGTACACTCTCATGCTGTCAAGAACGAGCAGGAGGGTCTCGGTAATTTCTGTGGTGATCCCTGCCAGTATTTCTATCAGGGCGACCGTCGTGAGCATCCGGCATGGGACAGCCTGTGCTTTGACTATGGCAAGAACGAGGTGTTGCATTTCCTGTTGAGTAACTGCAAGTATTGGCTCGATGAGTTCCACTTCGACGGTTTCCGTTTCGACGGTGTTACATCGATGCTGTACTACAGTCACGGTTTAGGACAGACATTCGGCGGCTATGGTGATTATTACAACGGTACACAGGATGATAATGCCATTGTTTACCTGACATTGGCAAACTGCCTGATTCACCAGGTCAACCGCTATGCCATTACGATTGCCGAGGAGGTAAGCGGTATGCCGGGCCTTGCTGCATCATTCGAGGCAGGTGGCTACGGCTTCAACTACCGTATGGCGATGAATATCCCTGACTATTGGATCAAGATCATCAAGGAGCTCAAGGACGAGGATTGGAAACCGAGTTCTATTCTGTGGGAGACGACCAACCGTCGTGCCGATGAGAAGACTATTTCGTACTGCGAAAGTCACGACCAGGCACTGGTGGGTGACAAGACCATAATCTTCCGCCTTATTGATGCCGATATGTACTGGCATTTCAAGAAGGGTGACGAGAACTATACAGTGGAGCGCGGTATTGCCCTGCACAAGATGATTCGCCTGGCAACGGCAGGTACAATCAATGGCGGCTACCTCAACTTCATGGGTAACGAGTTCGGTCATCCCGAATGGATTGATTTCCCTCGTGAGGGTAACGGCTGGAGCTACAAGTATGCACGTCGCCAGTGGAACCTCGTGGACAACAAGGAGCTCTGCTATCACTATCTGGGTGACTTTGACCGCTATATGCTCAAGGTTATCAAGAGCGAGAAGGACATGCAGAAGACTCATGTTACCGAGATCTGGCACAACGATGGGGACCAGGTTTACGCTTTCCAGCGCGGAGAGCTGCTGTTCTTCTTCAATTTCAGCCCGTTCCGCAGTTATGCCGACTACGGTTTCATGGTCAAGGCTGGTACATACCAGTACCTGCTCAATACTGATGATGTCAAGTTTGGAGGCAAGGGCTTCAACGATGATAGCCTTCGTCACCTGACGATTTACGATCGCGAATTGGCACGCGACGGCAAGGGATGGTTGAAACTCTACCTTCCTGCACGCAGTGCATGCGTTCTCAGGATGGTCAAGGATTGAAATATTACTACCATAGTACACAGCGGACCGCAAGCTTCCTCACGGTAGCTTGCGTGCTGTGTTTTGTAGTATATTCGCTGTATATATATATGGGAGAGCAGCGGGATATCGTTGCTCTGGCGCATTATATCACCAGTGGGGGAGATACGCTTGATTCCATCTTCATTTCTGCTTTGTTGGGTACGCTGCTTGCAGCATTGCCCTCTGTACTGCTCCTGCGTTTCTTTCCGTTTCCCATTCGCCTGAAAGCTGTAGCTACTTTGCCGTCATTTGTGATACTTGGCATTCTTACGGGTGCCAGGATGCAGAGCGTACAGGATTCGGATATCCATCTGCCTGTTTTTTCCGGATGCATGATGATGACTGTTGCCATCGCGTTATGTGTAGCATCATTGTCGTTACGCGAGGATCATGCAGAGCACAACACAGTACCGCATTATATGTGCAGTAATGTCGTGATACTCAGTCTTGGTGTGCTTATGTCCATTATAGTATCAAACCATAATCGCGAACTGCATGACCAGTTGCTGGTCGAGAGACTTATGCATCAGGGCGATACGCGTCAGGCATTGGATGTCGGTACGGATTACACTGTACAGAACCGCAACATTACTGCGATGCATGCACTGGCTCTCAGCCGCGAGGGCCGTCTTGCAGACGAACTCTTCTCACAGCCAGGTCTGAAAGGCAGCGAGAGCCTCATACCCGATACGGCACCGGCTTGCCGCATATACCTTGCACCATGTATGGTCGCAAGGCACATCCAGGCAGCCATTATGCCCGGGGCGAGGATGTCTACTGCAAGGTTCCTGGAAAAGGCAATGGAAATGCGTCAGCAGGCAATGGCTGACACTCTGCGCATGCAACAGGATTCCCTTAGCATCCAGCCATTGGCAGATTACTACCTCTGTTCCTTGTTGCTTGACAGGAAGCTGAGTGAGTTTGTAAGGAGGCTTCCGCAGTTTTATGCAATCAGCGATTCCATGCCCCGCCATTATAGGGAAGCATATATTCTGGCACAGCGTCGTCATATCAATGACGGGACGGTGCTGGAGGATGAAGAGATTACCACGGCCATTACCGACTTTATCCAGATTATGGCGAAGAATGCCAAGGATTCCAGGCAACAGCGCAAGGTGTGTCTGGATATGTACGGAGGTACGTACTGGTCGTACTATTTTTTTAAAAGATAAATCAATATTAGAATATGCCACAGATATCAGTTCGAGGTCACGAGATGCCCGAGTCACCAATCCGCAAACTGGCACCCTTGGCTTATGCAGCCAAGGAAAGGGGGGTGCATGTCTATCATCTCAACATTGAGGAATTTGAATATGCCTATCGGTTTGACGGACCCAATGATCCGTCCAGGGGACTGGTCTTTGATCGCAAGAGGCTGGTCCTGGATCCTTATGCCAAAGCTGTCACAGGCCAGAGGGCCTGGGGCGCGGCCAAATCATCCGGTGCCTATCACGCCAGAGTTGTCAGGGACTCCTATGTGTGGAGAAAAGCTGATTTTCCCAGAACAAAGATGGAGGACACGATCATCTACGAGATGCATGTACGGGGCTTTACCCGGCATCGTTCCTCCGGTGTGAGATACCCGGGGACATTT
>OMQX01000163.1 GCA_900313335.1 uncultured Prevotellaceae bacterium | reverse complement strand
GTACTTGGCATTGCTCACCTCGTACTGATCCATCCAGAAACCATCCACGCTGATGTCACGACGAGGAAAATCAGCACCCCACAGGGTATCGTTCTCCTCAAGACCTGTCTTCAGGCTTCCCTTGCTCACGGCAACCATGCCGTAAGGCGTAGCCTCGGACTGACTGGAACCACGAACACCAACCAGTTCACCACCATTGGACATTGCATTGGACGCCCTGCCCATACAACCCGTCAGCACAACAGCCGTTGTTGCCAGGCAGATCACCAAAGTAACAAAAATCTTAATTCTGCTCATTATATGTATGTATGTTTTTCCTTATATCTTACAACCACCTTACACTCTGGTGCATGTTCTTGCCCCTCTTTGCAAAGTTCATATCCATCCTGTATCCCAGGTGTATCTCGTGCGAACCGTTCTGTACAGCAATGCCACCCGTATACATTTCATAGCTGTATCCCAGATTGACACCGTGGAAGTCAAATCCGAACAACAGTCCGACACTGATTGTGGGACTATAGTTGATACCTCCGTACATCTTGCCCTTCTCGCCATCATAGCAGAAACGCGCTGAAATATCCCCACGCCATGTCTTGAACTCGGAACGGAACATTGCAGCCGTCTTCAGCGAAAATTCCGGTCTGTTGAACCGCAGCGTATGTCCTCCCATCGCATAAATGGTTCGCGGGACCTTTATCTGGTATATCTTTTCCTCACCCAGTCCTACCGTCGGAGCAAGCACATGCGTCACGGCAACTCCCGCATACCAGATATCCTTGTGCGAGAAGCGCAGACCAAGGTCCAGGTCGAATCCCGAACCAGTCACATTTCCCGTAGGCAGTACAGGATCACTGCTTCCACCCGACTCGCCCGTCTCCACCTTGCCGCCGTCAAATCCGTCGGAGATGAAGGCAATGCGTACACCCAGGCTCAACCTGTTCACCTTGCGCACCGGCTGATGGTAGGCATACTGCAACCAAATACGCTTGTTGCTGAACAGACCTATCTTGTCGTTCATGAACCCGACCCCGCCACCATGCCGCGGAGAAGACAGGAACCACAGCGGAGCATCCGCCTGCACCAGGAAAGTACGTCCACTGTCCTCGAATCCCATCATTTCTATACGGAAGGCAGCCTTTATGTCCAACTGCTTGTCCACACCCGCCGCTGCAGGATTATAGAAAGACTGGAATGACCAGTAATTTGTAAAAGCCACATCGTCCTGAGCAACAGCTCTTGCCCAAGCAAGCGCCACTATCAGTACAAATAACAGCCTCTTCATCACCTATTATAACGCACGAGAGCTCGGCATTATTGCCCAGCTCCGCAAATTTTATCAATCCCCCGTAAAAAACTACAAGCTAATACTCGTCCTCGTCCCACAGAAAATCCTCCTTGCTGGGATAATCGGGCCAAAGATCCTCGATAGTCTCATACACATCACCCTCGTCCTCGATCTCCTGCAGATTCTCTATAACTTCCAGCGGAGCACCGCTACGGTTGGCATAGTCTATCAACTCCTCCTTGGTTGCCGGCCAGGGAGCGTCCTCCAACTTTGAGGCAAGTTCCAATGTCCAATACATATATCTGTTCTTTTAATTTGCGTGCAAAGATAACAAATTTATTTATTTCCTCCAAATAATTTCCTCCCTACCCTGCAGCCAGTTTTCGCGCAATGCCAGTACATACAGCAAATCACTCAGCCGGTTAATATATTTCAATATCCATGGACTGACCTCCTTTTCTCTGTTCAGGAGCAGTATGCAACGCTCTGCACGGCGACAAACCGTACGGCATACATGGGCCTGTGCCGCACTCTGAACACCACCCGGCAGCGTAAACCCGCGCCAAGGCGGCAAAACCCGCTGGAACTCATCTATACTACGCTCCAACGCCTGTACCAGAGGCTCACCTTCATTATCTACATCACCATCCTCCGTAGCCAGCCTGGCACCTATGTCAAACAGCACGTTCTGACAATCTACAATAACGTTTCGTGCGGTTTCATCGACACATAAGGAATGCAACAGCCCCATATTGCTGTTCAGCTCATCCACCGTGCCATACGCATCCAGACGCACGCAGCATTTGCTTACACGCTTGCCGCCCACCAGGCTCGTAGTACCGTTGTCCCCCGTTTTCGTATAAACTGCCATATCCTATTACCAGTTAACTATATAATCCTGCTTGTTCAATCTTGCCAGACAAAAGGCAATCCCCATGTCATACAGGTCAAAGGTCACCGTAACCTGCGGACTACGCCTTACCTGTGCCCATTCGCCCCGGTATTTGTGGATGTCCGCCAATACCAGCATCAGACCCTCCCTGAACTGTACCTGTCCTGCATCTTTTGCCGATTCTACCGATATCTCGCCCTTGTCAGCCGTCCAGAAGTTGTGCAGGCGGAACAACAGGTGCTGATGCCTGCGGTACCTGAAGCGCTGCCACCATCGCAACCCGCGGTCAATAGCGCTGTATGCATAGTACGCATCATGCTCCTCCAAAACCTGCTTTATAAAGTTGAAGGCAAAGGGAGAATGCACCCCGTAACCATTACGGTGACGGATGCGCCTGAGCCAGATGTATGGATTGGACAGTAACAGCATCTTTCAACAACAAAGGTACTTAAAAATACATACAAAACACGCACGCCTGGCGTAAATTGTGTAAAAGAATGTTAATAAATCCTAACACCGAACATATTTAACATGCACGCGCACTTACATATACGAATAAAACGTATCTTTGCCATACGCAAAATGAGTGAAAACTTATATTTTTAACTAACCTAATTATTAACTTAAAC
>OMQX01000180.1 GCA_900313335.1 uncultured Prevotellaceae bacterium | reverse complement strand
TATACCGAGCTCACTACTATAGAGAGATAAATAATTAATATTTAATTAATCGTCCAACTTTTCGGGGTCACATCAGTTTTGGGAGCTGCCTTTTGTTATTATGATGGAATCAGTCAAGCTTGAATTCCGCTATCAAGTCATCCTTCTGCTCATAGCGCAGGTTACGAAGGCGTTGCCATTCCGGGTTACGGATAATCCAATTGTCCGAAGCCAATTCTGAGCCATGCCTGTCCAATTTGGCTATTACCATACTCACAGTAAGACGATGGATATCGATCGCTGGAAGATACAGCACCTCGGTACCCGATTCGTTATGCGTTATCGCCAATACACCCACACTGACCAATTCGTCCAGCAATTGTTTAACCAAAGCTCCCGGCAGACGCGTAGCACGAGTCAGGGCACGACGGCTCATAGGACTCTTCCCCTCTGCAAAACGCCGTGCCACACAATTCACCAGCAAAAGCGAAAGGCTGTCGCGGAAACGACGGCTCATACCACGCGTAGAGCGCTCAAACGCGTACTCGCTGACCGTCTGGTTTGCATAGGACAGCTGACACCCTATAAGGCAGATGTACCATGTAAACTGCAGGAATATGAGCAACAGGGGGATGGCGGCAAAGCTACCATAGATGGCATTGTACGCTGACAGTTTTATCTGGTAGTGGATATAGAAATACTCCAGGCCCTGGAACAGCACACCTGCAATAATACCAGGCCCTATGCAAGCAGTCCAATGCACATGCGTGTTGGGCATCAGCTTGTATAGCAGCGTAAACACAATACTGGTGATAATAAACGGCGAAACCGTAATCAGGAACTTGATACTGCCACTCAGTATCAGATAATGACCAAGGGAATTACTCAGGTTCAATAGAAACACGCTGATACCACTGGTAATTACCAGCAAAAGGGGCAACAGCAGGAACACCGAAAGATAATCAGTAACACGACGGTAAATATTGCGTGAATTACTTACCTGCCAGATAGTATTAAATGCTGTCTCAATATTTATCGTCAGGTTTATCAATGTATAGAACAACAGCAACAATCCTACGCCCAAGAAGATACCACTCTTGGTATGTTGCAGATAGCTCTCCACAAAAGACAGGACCGAATCCGTCAGCTCTGGCGAGAAATTGGCAAGTCCCTCACGGATACGGTTCTCGATAAGCTTATCGAAGCCGAATCCCCGTGCCATTGCAAAAATAATTGCCAATACCGGAACTGCAGCCAAGGTAGTATTATAGGTCAAAGCAGAAGCATACGAGCCGAGATTATTGGAAATAAAATGATCGACAGTTATATACAGCCGCTTGAATATGCGCAGGGCATAACGTGAAACAGGAGAACTCTGATCCTCGTTCATCCGCCACCAATATTCCATCCTTTCCTTCAGACTCATACTCCGAATTTTGTGTTTTAACGGTAAAAAAACAGTGGCTCTATAAGCCGGGTTCTGTGCATCCCGCCATGACGGGACCGCCTGTCATTTATCTACTACCGATGTCACCACCGGCCTCTATCGTTCTACCCTCCAGCTCGGGCGGGCAGCCCTTTTCCTTGCGGAGCGCCGGTATACGCGAACTTTCAACATCCGGTGTGTACAGCACGTATGTCACCATACGCCTGGTGAGCCCTTACCTCACCTTCTCACCCTTACAGAATAGCTCTGCGGTTATTTTCTTCTACACTTGCTAGCCATTGCTGACTACTACCTGTTAGGTAGCGGATTGCCCTGTGTTGCCCGGACTTTCCTCCCATCTGACCCTGTAAAGGATACAGATTGACGACAAGCCGAGCCACTGTTTGTTTTTCGACGGACAAAATTACGAATAAAGTTTAAAAGAGCCAAAACTATATATATCAAAAGTTAAAACAAGAAGCCAAATAGAACAACATATCGTATAAATACGTAATTTTGCATCGTTGAATCCATAAACACCTTATATAATATGTTGAAAACTATCAAGATCGTTATGCTGTCCCTTGCCTTGACAATTGGTACGGGAACAGCTATGGCAGCCGGCCTGGTGGACCTTACACAAGCCGCAGAGAGCAGCGTGAACGCTGTAGTTTACATCAAGGTAACACAAACCGGCAAGACACAGACAATCACGTATCAGGACCCGTTTGCCGATTTCTTCGGTGATTTCTTCGGACGCCAAAGCCAGCCGCAGAAACGCGAGTACAAGCAACCCGACAAGCATGGAGCAGGCAGTGGTGTGATTATCTCCGCTGACGGCTATATAGTCACGAACAACCATGT
>OMQX01000186.1 GCA_900313335.1 uncultured Prevotellaceae bacterium | reverse complement strand
TATCAACATGATTTATTTCCCTTTGTCGGAGGAGCCGGGGCTGCGTGCACGCTTCGGAAAGGAGTATGACACGTATTGCCAGAACGTGCCTCGATACATACCACGCCTAACACCATGGAAACGGATAAAGTAGTAGCAAATATATAAATAGTATGAAGTACCCATGTGACCATTATATATGGCGTCCGCAGGTGACTGGCTATGTGATAATGGAGGAGGTGTTGCTGCCTGCTATCAGGAGGGTAACGAAATAACGGCTGATAATCGTGTGATTAACAGCCGTTATCTGTACCCAGAGCCGGGATCGAACCGGCACGCCTTGCGGCATTGGTGTTTGAGACCAACGCGTCTACCAATTCCGCCATCTGGGCTTGGTTTTGCGGTGCAAAGTTACAACATTTAGGCGAAACATCCAAACATTTGCTTTAGATTTTGCCTATGCATCATAGAATGTGGCGCCTGACTGGTCTGTCGGTCGCTGTACATTGGGATACTGGCAGTGAAAGTCGTCCTGAAGGCGTTGGACATATCGTTTTGCTTCCCATTTGGCCATTGGCAGGTCGTGCATGAGGTAGTTGCCGCAACATGCGGGGTATGCTCCGGGCACGGGGCCGTCGTACTGGGCAAGGTGCTGGTAGGCTTCGATCATGAGCTGGCGTATCTCCTGGGGGGTGTAGCTGCCGTGCATGATGAGGTACATGCCTGTGAGGCATCCCATAGGTCCCCAATAGACTACGCGGTCGCTCCAAATGGGGTTGTTGCGTAGCCATGTGGCGATAATGTGTTCGATTGTATGTATCGCTGCTGGTGCCATTGCGGGTTCCTGATTGGGGCTGGTCATACGTATGTCGTATGTGGTAATGGGGGCTCCTTGGAATGTGTCCTGACGCGAAACGTATATGCCTGGCTTCAGGTTGGTGTGGTCAACGGCGAAACTTGCAATTAGTTTTTCTTCTGCCATATCTGATGGGCTTACTTTAACAGTTTCTTGATTGTTGCTTCGATCTGCTCTCCTCGCAAATCACGTTTCAGGATGGTTCCGTCGGGACCGAAGAGGATAATCTGGGGTATGCCTGTGATGCCGTATGCATCGCTGCCGGCGCGCTGGGCATTGAGAATCTGGGGGTAGGGGATCTTCATCTGCTCGATTGTCTTGAGGCTTGCCTTGGGTTCGTCCCATGTGGCTACGCCGAGGACTTCGAACTTGTCGCCTTTGTACTGGTTGTAGACCTTGATGAGGTTGGGGATCTCGGCCTTGCAGGGGCCGCACCAGCTTGCCCAGAAGTCGACGAGGACGTATTTGCCGCGGCCTACGTAGTCCGAGAGCTTGTATGTCTTGCCGTCGAATTCTGCCTGGAAGTCGGTGAACATCTGGCCGACTGCGGACTTGGATGCGGCTTCGGAGGCTGCCTTTTCGCGTGCTTCGCGGTCGGCGCGTGCCTTGCGGAGCTGGGTGGTGTATTTTTCGAGGTAGGTCTTGAACTGGCCGTTCTTGACGGCTGGGTCGGCGTCGTCGTAGTACTTGTCTTCGCGGAAGGTCTGTACGAGGCTTACTACACAGCCTTCTTCTGCCTTGTGTGCGTTGTAGTATTCCTGGACGGTATTCATGAAGGCTGTCTGGCTTTCGTTGTATTCCTTCATGACAGCGGCCTGGGCGGAATCTTTGTCAAGGATGGTGTTGTCTGTACGGATGGAGCGGTAGCGGTCGATGATTTTCTGCATGGCATCGATTGCTGGCTTGATGGCATCCTGGAACTGCTGGCTCTGCTGGTAAAAGGGGGCGCCGCCGATCTTGAGCTCGTCTGCCGTTGCCTGCAGGGTCATTGTGGCTCCGGGGATGAAGAATGTCTGTACGAAGGTTTGTGTGGGGTTTCCGTTGGCATCGGTCTTCTGGATGATTGCCTGAAGTGGCTGAGTGATGCTGGTGCTGTACTCTATCTTGCCCTTCCTGACTATAATCGAGTCGTTGGCGGATTTTGGATAGTTGAGTTCCGCGTCTGCAAGGT
>OMQX01000060.1 GCA_900313335.1 uncultured Prevotellaceae bacterium | reverse complement strand
CAGTGGCTGACTGTAACACGGCGGCACTGGCGCTGAGATATACATATCCGCTGCAGTTGCTGTGCCGCATAGACGACGAGGTGCGTTCTATTAACGAGGAGAACGAGCGTATTGCATTGAGCAAGACCACTACCCTGCTCTCTCGTCTCGTGGACGGTCAGGATAGCCCGTTTGTATTCGAGAAGATAGGAACGGTGCTGCGCAATATCATGATTGACGAGTTCCAGGATACGAGTGGTATGCAGTGGGATAATTTCCGTGTATTGCTTTTCGAGAACCAGTCTTTGGGGGGCAGCGACCTGCTGGTGGGTGACATAAAGCAGAGCATATACCGCTGGAGGGGCGGCAACTGGGCTTTGCTGAGAGATGTGTCCGATACGATGAGGGAATGGAATCCTGTGGACAGGCCGCTGAATACTAACTGGCGAAGCGACAGGAACATCATTGAGTTCAACAATGGTTTCTTCCCGGGTGCTGCAGAAAAGTTGGATATTTTGGACACAGGTGCCCGCTTCCGGTTGAAGGACATATATGCGGATGTGGTTCAGTTGGTTCCTGAGCATCGTGGCAACAGCGGTTTTGTGAGCCTTGATATCTACTGCGGTGCGGAGGTGGACAAGGGTGAAAAATGGGACAGGGAGGAAATTATGGCGTGGCGCCTGGACAGCATGCTCAACGAGATAAAGGAACTGCATGCGCAGGGTCTGCCCCTGGAGGAAATGGCAATCATCGTGAGGTACAACTCGCAGGCGACAAGGATACTGGAATATTTTGCCGCAAATGCGCCGGACGGGATAGTGCTGTCGAGCGACGAGGCTTATCTGCTGGAGAACAGTACGCTGGTGCAGATAATGATATGCGTACTGCGCATGATTGTTACGGATGTGGAGAAGAATCCGGTGCCCATGCGTACATTCCTGCTGCTGTACTACCGCGAGGTACTCAAGAGCGACATCAGTACCGACAGGCTGATGCGGGGGGATGCAGAGGAGCTGCTGCCCGAATGGCTAAGGGCGAACATGGATGAGCTGGCGGGGATGCCTTTGTACGAACTGTTGGGAGTTATATATCGTGAACTGGATTTACAGAGGCTGAACGTACAGGATGCATATCATTTTGCTTTCCTGGATTGTGTAATGGAGTATCTGCGTGACAATCCGGGGGATATACATTCGTTCCTGGAGGCATGGGACGAGACGTTGTGCCACACCCCTATCCCATCGGCACGGACACGAGGCATACGCATACTGACGGTGCATAAGTCCAAGGGATTGGAGTTCCACACGGTATTCATGCCATTTGCAGATTTCCGCATCGAGGCTGAATCGCCTCAGCACGAAACGATACTGTGGTGCGAGGCTGAGGGTGAGCACAGCAACGAGGTGAATGTTCTGGGAAAATTGCCGATAAAGCTGTCATCGCAGATGGAGAACAGCCACTTTGCAAAGCATTATGACGAGGAGCATCTGCAGCGCAGGGTGGATGAACTGAATTCGCTGTATGTGGCAATGACTCGTGCTTCGCACAATATGTATATGTGGTGCGAGACGCGAAACAAGTGGGACAAGTCGGGTACGACGGGAGACTTGCTGAACGAGGTGCTGAACGCGGAGAGGAACTTTAACGGGGGCATATTCCACGTGGATGTGGGTACGCCTGTAGTAGAGGTTGACGGTGAGAAGCGCAGCGACAACAGGATGAATCCCGTGTACGAGGGTCACGAGACGGCTATGGTAAGCTACAGGCCACGAATGGATTTCAGGCAGAGCAGCGAGGCGCGTGACCTGTTCATGGGCGAAGATGTAAGCCAGCGTGAACTGGGTACGATATGTCATAACGTGCTGGAGCAGATAAGGGACTGGAATGACATAGGCCGTGTGCTGGAGGCTGCGTTTATAAACGGCATGGTGAATGCTGATCAGATGGACGAGTTGAAGGTGCAGCTGCAGCAGATCGGGGACAATCCTGTGATACGCGAGTGGTTCAACCCTGGAAACCGTGTGTTTGCCGAGTGCGAGATATTGAATCCGAAGGCTGACAGGCACATGCTTCGCTGCCGCCGTCCTGACCGTGTGGTAATGCGTGACGGGGTGATAACAGTGGTGGATTACAAATTCGGTGATGAACATAAAGGATATAGCAGGCAGGTGCATGACTATATGTATCTGATCAAGCAGATATATCCTGACATGCAGATACGTGGGTATCTGTGGTATGTGAGGAATGCTAAGGTAGAGGAGGTTGTGCTGTGAGGGCTTTTCTGCAATATGTGGCCGAGGATATGATGCAGCGTCATGACGGTGACCTGTCAAGGGTGGTGATTGTTTCGCCCAACAAGCGTGTGCGCCTGTTCATGAACGAGTATCTGCTGAACATGGCCAAGGGTGCCATGTGGGCTCCGCATTACCTGACAATAGGCGAACTGTACGCTTCGATTGCGAACATGACTGTCTGTGACACGATACCGGCCGTAAGGTGTCTGTACAACATATACCGCGACATACTGGGGGCGGAAAAGGTTGAGAGCATGGACCGTTTCTGGGGATGGGGCGAGCTGATACTGCAGGACTTTGACGATATTGACAAGCATCTGGTCAATGCCCACGAGCTGTTCCTGAATGCACGGCAGCTGAGTGAGATGGACAAGCTGGACTTCCTGACCGGTAACCAGCGCGAGGCCTTGCATCAGTTCTTCGGGACGTTCAGCGATAACCGTACTGCACTGCAGAAGCGGTTCATGCAGCTGTGGGAGATAATGCCGCGCCTGTATGACGGATTAAGGCAGGCTATGCCCGAGGGTATTGCTCCATACGATGGTGCTGCACAGCGCAGCGTAGTCGAGGACAGGGATTTGCTGGACAGTCTGCCGGCGGATACTGAATATTGTTTCGTGGGATTCAATATGCTGTGCGAGACGGACAAGGCTTTGATGCAGTTCCTGAATAAGCGCAAGCAGGCAGTATTCTACTGGGACTACGACGTGATGTATGTGCAGGACAAGCGTTTCGAGGCTGGTGACTTTATACGGGAGAACCTGGAGATGTTCCCCAACCAGCTGACGGATACGGGTATTTTCGACAACCTGCGCAAAAGGACTGAGTTTACGTTTGTCTCCACATCAACGGACAGTATAGGTACGCGATACATACCGGAATGGCTGGACGGGAACCTGACAGACCTGGAGCGAGAGACAGCGATCGTGCTGTGTGACGAGAACCAGCTGCAGGGGGTTCTGCACTCTATTCCAGACGGGAAGCCCGATGCGCTGAACATTACGATGGGTTATTCGCTCAAGGGTACTCCGATATTCAGTCTTGTATGTGCATTGCTGGCATTGCAGACGGACGGATGGGATGTGCGCAGGAAGCGCTTCCGCCGCGGTTTTGAGAACAGCATAGAGTATCACCCCTTTGCAAGATATATAGACAGGGAGGAATGGGCGCAGCATGTGGATGCTAATGACAATGCGGCGTTGATTGCCTGGCTGGATAGGATAATAATGAGCGTGGCGCACGAGGGTATGGACCTGATGATGGCAGAAAGCATATATCTGGTGCACCGCAGCCTGCAGCAGTTCCTGGTGATGGCTACCGACAAGGACGAGCCCTTGCAGTTACAGGGTATTACGATACGCAGGCTGTTGCGCCGTGCACTGGGTTCGCTCAGCATTCCTTTCCACGGTGAGCCTGCCGAGGGCCTGCAGATAATGGGCGTGCTGGAAACGCGCTCGCTGGATTTCAGGAACATACTGATGCTGAACGTCGGTGAGGGCTATCTGCCCAGGACGGGTGCTGATGCTTCGCTAATTCCCAACACTATTCGCATTGGATACCATCTGACGACCTTGCGCCACAAGGTGGCTGTGTCGGCATATTATTTCTACCGGCTGATACAGAGGGCAGAGAGCGTGACGTTTGTGTTCAACCAGAATTCTGCGGGGATGGTTCACCATGAGATGAGCAGGTTCCTGCGTCAGTTGCAGGCGGAAACTGATATACGTATCCGCACGATTAATCTGGAGGCATCGCAGGAGGTAAGCGAATGTATGGTGGACGAGGTGCAAAAGAGTGAAGGGATAATGCGGCAACTGCACATGATGTATGATATACGGGAGAACGGCGAAGCTAAACCGTTGTCCCCGACGAGCATAAACAGGTTTATTGACTGTCCGATGAAATTCTACCTGCAGAATGTGTGCCGCATGAAGGTGGAAGAGGATCCCGAGGATGGTATAGATCCGTTGCTGATGGGTACGATATTCCACAATACGATGGAGGATATATACAAGGAGATATCCTCGCATACAAAGGGGACCAACATCATTGGCAAACAGGCTCTGACAACGTTCATCAATGACGACAGGCTGCGCAACAGGTTTATTGACCGCCGTTTTGAGTCGGATGCCAAGGTTACGGATTTCAGGGGCGAGAACATACTGATACGCAATGTCGTAGAACGCTATGTATTGAATACGCTAAAGTATGACTGCCGCCAGGCTCCGTTTGTGCTGAAGGATATAGAGAAGGACTTTGACATGACGCTGAGCGTACGCAGCGAGGACGGTAAAAGCGAAATTGCGGTAGTAAAGACTGGAGGACGTGTTGACCGGCTGGATATAGTAAAGGATGCTGACGGGGTGGATGTTCTGCGAATAGTGGATTACAAGACGGGTGCAGGCAAGCCGGTACCGGCAAGGATGGATGATTTGTTCAAGGAGAAGGATCATAATGGGTATTACCTGCAGACATTCTTGTATGCTCTGGCTGTACTGGACAGGAAGAAGACGGGAATGGCGGTATGCCCTGCCCTGCTGTATGCAAGTCAGGCAGGTGCACAGGACTATGACCCGGTGCTGAAGATGGGCAGTGCGTCCAATATGCAGGCGGTCAGGGACATCAGGGATTACAGGGAAGAGTTCATGGTGAATCTGGAAGCTGTGGTACGGAGGATATTCGACCCGGCCATTCCGTTTGTCAAAACCGACAACGAGGGGGTTTGCCAGTATTGTGAATTCAAGCGCCTTTGCGGCAAGAAGGAAAGAAAGAATTAAATGTTTAACTATATAATTACAAAACAATGAAAATGAAGAAATTACTTTTGTTATTTGTAATGTGTATAACAGCTTTTGCTGCTGCTTTTGCACAGGGTGCGGCAGGGGCTCCGTTTGCCGTTCCGCAGTTGAAGTCGTGGAAGGCTGCAAAGGGCTCTTTCAACACTGACACACGTGAGATTGTGGTTACAGCAAAGAAGGATGAACTGAAGGCTGCTGCCGACTATATGAAGAAGTCCATGCACCTGATGCGTCCTGCCCAGGACCCGAAGACTGCTGCAACAATCGAGCTCAAGCTGCAGAGCATGGGCAAGAACGGCAACGAGGCGTACAGGATTGATATCAAGCCCCGTAGCATTACCATCTCGGGTGCTACTCCACAGGCTGTCCTGTGGGGCGTACAGACAGTCCTGCAGATGAGGGAGCAGAACAGTCTGCTGCCTTGCGGAACGATTCAGGACAGGCCCGACTACAAACTGCGCGGTTTTATGATTGACGTCGCACGTAAGTTTATTCCGCTCGACTATCTCTACAACCTGGTACGCACTATGTCTTACTATAAGATGAACTGCCTGCAGGTACACCTCAATGACAACGGTTTCAAAAAATATTTCCACGAGAATTGGGACGAGACTTATGCAGCCTTCCGTCTGGAGAGCGAGCGTTTCCCCGAACTGACTGCACGTGACGGCCATTACACCAAGGCGCAGTTCCGCGAGTTCATCAAGGAGAGTGCACGTATGGGTGTCGAGATTATACCCGAGATAGACGTTCCTGCTCATTCGCTGGCGTTTACGCATTTCCGCAAGAGCCTGGGTTGCGAGGAGTTCGGTGTTGACCATCTGGACCTCACAAACCCCGAGGTAGTGCCTTTCGTGGACAGCGTGTTCGTTGAATATCTGGAGGGACCGGAACCTGTATTCTGCAGCCCTCGCGTTCATATCGGCACAGACGAGTACAGCAACAAGAAGCCGGAAGTGGTGGAACTGTTCCGCGGATTTACTGATCACCTGATAAAACTGGTGGAGAGCTACGGCAAGCAGGCTGTGGTATGGGGTTCTCTGACCTATGCAAAGGGTACTACTCCGGTAAAGAGCAAGAACGTACTCATGGACGTATGGAACAATGGCTTTGCAGATCCGAAGGCTATGAAGGATGAGGGTTACCAGCTGGTGTCTATCCCCGACGGCTATGTGTATATAGTACCGGCTGCAGGATATTACTATGACTATCTGAATGACAAGTTCCTGTACGAGCGCTGGACACCTGCCAACATAGGCGGCGTTGTCTTCAAGGAGAAGGACCCGCAGATCGAGGGCGGCATGTTTGCCGTATGGAACGACGTCTGCGGCAACGGAATCAGCGTAGGTGACATTCATCACCGTACCTTCCCTGCCCTCCAGGTTATTGCACAGAAATGCTGGCATGCCGTTAACGATACCGTAGGCTATAACAAGTGGAACGAGAATCGCAAGGCTCTGGGCGAGGGTCCTGAGATAAACGAACTGGGAAACACCCAACTTTCCCTCCCGTCACTCTCTGCCGGCAGACAGCTCACAAACAGGCGTGGCTTGCAGCAGATAGGATATGATTATCAGATTGACTTTGACATAACATGGGCACACGAGCGCAGAGGTGCGGTGCTGACAAGGAGCGGAAGGGCTAAGTTCTATCTCTCCGACCCTATCCGCGGCATGATTGGTTTCAGCCGCGATGGATATCTGTTTACCTTCAATTACAGCGGCCGTCCGGGTAAGAGCGAACATATTACAATCAAGGGTACAAATAGTTACACCCAGCTGCTGGTGAACGGCAAGGTTGTAGAGACGCTGGGGTATGATGAGAGGCTTGCTGCAGATAAGAAACCGTACAAAGTCGTACGTACTCTGGTATTCCCGCTGGAGGAGGCGGGTGTATTCAAAAGCCTTATAACGAATTTCTCTGCAAAAAAACTGTAAAAACATTCCGTTTTGAAAACAATTATAGCGCAGGATGCTCGGCATTTTGCGCTTTTTTTGTAACTTTGGCGCGGAAAATTAAACATTTACATTTATCGTTTATAATAGATGCTTACATTGAAAATGATAACGGAGGAAACCGAGAAGGTTATCTCCGGTCTTGAAAAGAAACATTTCAAAGGTGCCCGTGAGGCGATTGCCGAGGTAATGGCCATCGACAAGGAGCGCCGTGAGGCTCAGACTCAGTTGGACAGGAATCTTTCGGATGCCAAGAAGTTGGCTGCAGAGATAGGCGGCCTGATGAAGCAGGGCCGCAAGGATGAAGCCGAGGCCATAAAGGCCCAGGTTGCTGCGCTGAAGGAGACGAATGCTGCCCTGGAGCAGAAGAAGGCTGATGCAGAACAGGCTCTGACAGCCAAGTTGTGTACGATTCCCAACATCCCGTACGACGAGGTTCCCGAGGGTACTTGCGCTGAGGATAACTGGGTGGTGAAGTCGAACCTGAAGGAGTGCAAGGTAGGTGTTGATACAGTAGGCAACTGGGATGCGAATCCTGTTGTGGAGACTGCCAAGCTACCGCACTGGGAACTGGCAAGGAAATATGACCTGATTGACTTTGACCTGGGTGTAAAGATAACGGGTGCAGGTTTTCCTGTTTACAAGGGATTGGGAGCACGCCTGCAGCGTGCGCTGATAAATTTCTTCCTGGACGAGGCGCGGAAGTCGGGATATACCGAGATAATGCCTCCGACTGTGGTGAACTCTGCTTCGGGTTATGGTACGGGACAGTTGCCGGACAAGGAAGGTCAGATGTATCACTGCGAGGTGGATGACCTGTACCTGATTCCTACGGCTGAGGTTCCGGTTACTAACATTTACCGTGATGTGATTCTGGATGAGAAGGATCTGCCGATCAAGAATTGTGCATATACCCAGTGTTTCCGTCGCGAGGCCGGTTCGTACGGCAAGGATGTACGCGGTCTTAACCGTCTGCACGAGTTCTCGAAAATTGAGATTGTACGCATTGACACTCCCGAGCATTCGGCTGAGTCGCACAAGGAGATGCTGGAACATGTAGAGGGGCTCCTGAAGAAACTGGAACTGCCGTACCGCATCCTGCGTCTGTGCGGCGGCGATGCTTCGTTCACGAGTGCAATATGCTACGACTTTGAGGTCTACAGCGAGGCTCAGAAGCGTTGGCTGGAGGTTTCCTCGGTAAGTAACTTTGACACATATCAGGCAAACCGCCTGAAATGCCGTTATCGCAATAGCGAAACGAAAAAGACTGAGCTGTGCCATACCCTGAACGGCTCGGCTCTGGCTCTGCCGCGAATAGTGGCTGCCATACTGGAGAATTTCCAGACAGAGGACGGCATCCGCGTACCTGCTGCACTGGTTCCGTACATGGGATGCGATATGATTAAGTAAACGAACAGAACGGATATGTATAGAATAATTTCGAAAAAGCAGTTTTCCGAGAAGGTATTCTGCATGGAGATAGAGGCTCCGCTGATTGCAAAGTCGCGCAAGCCAGGTAACTTTGTCATTGTGCGTGTCGACAAGCACTCGGAGCGCATGCCGCTGACTATTGC
>OMQX01000008.1 GCA_900313335.1 uncultured Prevotellaceae bacterium | reverse complement strand
GTTCGCGTCGTGAACTCAGGCAGGAGCCCGGCAAACGTCGCGTCCTTTAAAGTCTCCATGACCGGAACGGGCCCTTCGTCCGCGCCTTTCAGGAACGTCGGTAGAAGGTCGCGGGTGATCTTGCCTTCGAACAGCGGCATGACGTCAACCTTTGCAGCCATGCGCGATACGTGTAGCATGCGTATCCCGTCACGGTCAATCAACTTGATGTCATCGATGATAATGCGGTTCCACAGCCCAAGTCGTACCTTGCCGATATGGATATGCCAGTCCAGTGTACGCTGTATGATGTTCTCTGCAATGTCACCAGCCCAATACTGCACCGTGGGTATGTGCATGGCAATCTGCAGCAGCATATAAATGCCGCATACTATGGCTGTGGTCCATTGTATGATGCGCCGCAGAGTCTTCATCTACTATTATTCTCGCGCAAAAATAGGAGTTTTTTTTGGCATTTGGGTGCTTTATTGTGAAAAAGTGTGTATATTTGCGCGAGAAATCATATATCATCATATAATTTAACAGTATATGGCAAAAGTAATCAAATTACGTAAAGGCCTTGACATCAACCTCAAGGGTAAGGCTGCTGCGGAGATTGCTACTGTGAAGTGCCCCGGCGAGTATGCTCTCTGCCCGGATGACTTCTATGGAGTAAAGCCGAAAGTGGTCGTTAAGGAGGGTGATGCCGTTAAGGTCGGTGATGCATTGTTTGTCGACAAACTGCATCCCGAGGTCAAATTTGTTAGTCCTGTCAGTGGTACTGTGTCCATGGTTGAGCGCGGTGACCGCCGCAAGTTGCTCAGTATCCGTGTAAAGAGCGATGCCAAGCAGGAAGCCAGGACATTCGACACAAAGGACGTTAAGGCTGCGCTTCTGGAGAGTGGTCTGTTCGCTTTCTTCCGTCAGCGTCCCTACGATGTGGTGGCAAATCCCGAGGACAAGCCAAAGGCAATCTATGTCAGTGCTTTCAACTCGATGCCGCTGAGTCAGGACTTTGAGGTTGCCCTGAGGGGTAACGAGGCAGAGTTCCAGGCAGGTATTTCTGCTCTGGCAAAGCTGGCTCCAGTGCGTCTGGGTGTTAGTTCGAAGCAGACAGCCAAGGCTCTGTTGGATGCCCAGGATTGTACGGTTACCGTATTCAAAGGCAAGGCTCCTGCGGGTAATGTAGGTGTGCAGATCAACCACACAGATCCTATCAACAAGGGCGAGATTGTTTGGACACTGGGTGCTGAGGAGGTAATCTTCGTAGGTCGCCTGATGACATCGGGCAAAGTTGACCTGACACGTGTCGTTGCCCTTGCAGGCAGTGAGGTGCAGGTTCCAAAGTATTACAAGGTCCTGGTAGGCCAGCAGCTTACTACATTGCTTGAGGGTAACGTCAGGCTTGACGGCTCCCGTGTTATTAACGGCAATGTTATGACCGGCATCAAGACTACAAAGGATGCTTATCTTGCAGCACATGCTACTGAGATCAATGTTATTCCTGAGGGTGACCATGCAGATGAGATGCTCGGCTGGATTATGCCTCGTTTTGGCACATTCAGTACACACCGTAGCTATTTCTCATGGCTTTGTGGCAAGAAGGAGTACACAATTGATGCACGTATCAAGGGTGGTGAGCGCCACATGATTATGTCTGGTGAATACGACAAGGTGTTCCCGATGGATATCTATGCAGGCTATCTGGTTAAGGCCATCATCGCCGGTGACATCGACCGTCAGGAGGCACTGGGTATCTACGAGGTTGCTCCCGAGGACTTTGCTATTGCCGAGTTCGTTGACTCTTCAAAATTGGAACTTCAAAGAATCGTTAGACAGGGTCTCGATATCCTGAGAAAGGAGAATGCATAAATGAATCCTATTAAGAAATTATTCGACAATATACGTCCGCACATCGAGGAAGGTGGCAAGTTCCATGCTTTCCGTTCGCTGGTAGACGGTTTCGAAACTTTTGCTTTCGTGCCAAACACCACAAGCCGTGCGGGTAGCGTAAACATCCACGATGCTATCGACAGCAAGCGTATAATGAGCTTCGTAGTGATTGCCCTGATGCCTGCACTGATTTTCGGTATGTACAACGTGGGCTACCAGAATGCCCTGGCAGCAGGCATACTGCCGCACTGTGAACGATGGGACCTGTTCCTCTATGGCGCGCTGGCTGTACTGCCCAAGATAATCGTAAGCTATGTCGTAGGTCTGGGCATTGAGTTCGTTGTTGCACAGTGGAAGAATGAGGAGATACAGGAGGGATTCCTGGTATCTGGTATGATAATCCCGATGATAATCCCGGTAAATACTCCTCTGTGGATATTGGCTATTGCCGTTGCTTTCAGCGTAATATTCGCCAAGGAGATATTCGGCGGTACCGGTATGAACATCTTCAACCCGGCTCTTATTACCCGTGCATTCCTGTTCTTCTCCTATCCCAGTTCAATGACTGGTGACGATAATGTATGGGTAGCACAGGAGAGTATCCTGGGTATGGGTTACAATGTGCCTGATACATACACGGCAGCTACACCTCTTGGTCAGGCAGTAACAGGCCATATCTCGACATTGGATATCAATGCCGTCATTGGTCTTATCCCCGGCTCTATAGGTGAGACCAGCGTAATTGCAATTGCTCTGGGTGCAATACTGCTCCTGTGGACAGGCATTGCAAGCTGGAGGACAATGTTCAGCGTATTTGCAGGCGGTGCTCTGATGGGCTGGTTGCTGGAAGGCATCCAGGTCGGTGACGTAGCTAATCCAATCCTGTGGTATCAGCATCTGATATATGGTGGTTTTGCCTTTGGTGCCGTGTTTATGGCTACGGATCCTGTTACCAGTGCACGTACCGAATGCGGTAAGTATGTCTACGGCTTCCTGATAGGTGTCGTTGCAGTTATGGTCCGTGTCCTCAACCCGGGTTATCCCGAGGGTATGATGCTGGCTATCCTGCTTATGAACCTGTTTGCTCCGCTGGTGGACTACTGTGTTGTACAGTCTAATATTAACAAGCGCGCAAAGCGTGCAGCTAAATAAGGAGGACACACGATTATGGCAAAATTCAAATGTAATATCTGTGGTCAGACCTTCGAGGCTGACAAGATGCCGGAGAAGTGTCCTATTTGTCAGGCAGACAGCTCTAACATCGAAGAGGTGCATGAGCCGGGTGCAGAGCCAAAGGCAAAGGCAAAGAAAAAGGGACTCGATACCAGCGGTAACGTATATACGGTATGCTATGCTGCAGTAATGGTAATAATCGTTGCCTTCCTGCTCGCATTCGTGAGCAGCTCGCTGAGCGGTATCCAGAATGCTAATGTCGAGAACGATACAAAGGGTCAGATTCTTACAGCCCTGGGTTACGACAAGGCGACCGTTAATGTAGGCGAGGTTTATGAGCAGAACGTAAAGGACAGCCTCTGGGACAAGGAGACTATGCAGATGAAACCTTATGAGGGTAAGTTCAAGACATCATACGGCGGTGCTATAAAGTCTGGTGAGTTGCATGTGTTCACGGCAACTGCAGCGGACGGCAGTAAGGCGTATGTAATTCCTGTTACGGGCCGTGGCCTGTGGGGTGGCCTATGGGGCTACATTGCAATCGACCAGAACAAGCAGACAGTGCTGGGAACATACTTCTATCATGAAGGTGAAACAGCTGGTTTGGGTGCCTTGATCGGCGATCGTCCGTTCCAGGAACAGTTCATAGGCAAACCTATCTTTGCAGAAGGTGTTGACGGTATTGCCTTGACAGTAGTCAAGAACGGTACGCCTAAGAAGGGCGAATACGAGATAGATGGCGTAACAGGTGCCACCCTGACAAGCAACGGTGTAGCCGGTATGATTCAGGACGGTCTGGGCGCATATATCACTTTCATTAATAATAAATAAGGAGGAATAAAGAATATGAAACTGTTTTCTGATGAGAATAAGGCCGCATTCTCTAGTCCGCTTAATCTAAACAACCCTGTTACCGTTCAGGTGCTGGGTATATGTTCGGCTCTGGCAGTAACCAGCCAGCTCAAGCCAGCAATCATAATGGGCTTGAGTGTGACAGTAATTACTGCTATGGCAAATCTGGTGATTTCGCTGTTGCGCAAGACTATTCCAAACCGCATACGTATTATTGTCCAGCTTGTTGTCGTTGCTGCTTTGGTGACAATCGTCAGCCAGCTGCTCAAGGCTTTCGTCTATGACGTAAGCGTACAGCTTAGTGTGTATGTTGGTCTGATTATTACCAACTGTATCCTGATGGGACGCCTGGAAGCATTTGCCATGCAGAACGGTCCATGGGCATCTACCCTGGACGGTATAGGCAATGGTCTGGGCTATGCATGGGTACTGGTTGCTGTAGGTTTCGTCCGTGAACTTTTCGGTTCAGGTAAGCTTTTCGACTATCAGGTTATCCCCGACAGCTGGTATGTTGCCAACGGTGGCTGGTATATGAACAACGGCATGATGGTAATGCCTGCAATGTCATTGATAATCGTAGGTTGTGTAATCTGGGCACATCGCTCATTAAATAAGGAGGAAAAGTAATATGGGACACATGCTTGAATTATTTGTCCGCTCGATCTTTGTGGACAACATGATCTTTGCCTTCTTCCTGGGTATGTGCTCATATCTGGCAGTATCCAAGAATGTAAAGACTGCACTGGGCCTGGGCGTTGCCGTAACATTTGTGTTACTTGTTACAGTGCCCGTAGACTATCTCCTGCAGACCAAGGTCCTTGGACCTGACTGTGTTGTGGAGGGAGTTGACCTCAGTTTCCTCGCGTTCATCCTGTTTATCGCTGTTATTGCCGGCATGGTGCAGTTGGTAGAGATGGTTGTCGAGCGTTTCAGCCCTTCTCTGTATGCATCACTCGGTATATTCCTGCCGCTTATCGCAGTGAACTGCGCTATCATGGGTGCTTCGCTGTTCATGCAGCAGCGCATAGGTATGGAGGAGACTAACGTACAATATATAGGTGGTATAGGTGACTGCGTTGCCTATGCACTGGGTAGCGGTATAGGTTGGTTGCTTGCTATCGTAGGTCTGGCAGCCATTCGTGAGAAGATGGCTTACACTGACGTGCCTAAGCCCTTGCAGGGACTCGGTATCACATTCATCACCGTGGGACTTATGGCCATGGCCTTCATGTGCTTCTCGGGTCTTAATATTAAATTTTAACGAACAGGAGAATATACAATGGATTTAAATTTGATTTTAGCGAGCATTGCAGTATTCCTGGGAATCATACTCATCCTGGTTGCCATCCTGCTCGTAGCAAAGACATACTTGTCACCCAGTGGCAATGTAACAGTAACTATTAATGGCAAGGAGCAGCTCTCGGTAGGTCAGGGTGCTTCTCTCCTGAGCACACTCTCTGAGCAGGGCATCTTCCTGCCCAGCGCTTGTGGCGGTAAGGGCTCATGCGGTCAGTGCAAGCTTCAGGTTCCTGCTGGCGGTGGTGAAATCCTCGACAGTGAGAAGGGTCACTTTACGCGCAAGCAGATCAAGGAGAATTGGCGTCTGGGTTGTCAATGCAAGGTCAAGGGTGACCTTCAGGTCAAGATTGACGACAGCGTAATGGGTGTCAAGGAGTGGGAGTGCACCGTTATTGGTAACAAGAACGTAGCTACCTTCATCAAGGAGTACAAGGTTGCCTTGCCAGCAGGCGAGCACATGGATTTCGAGCCAGGTTCATATGCACAGATCAAGATTCCTGCATTTGACTGCATCGACTATGCAAAGTACGACCGCGATCTTATTGGCGAAACCTATCTGCCAGCATGGGAAAAGTTTGGCCTCTTTGATCTTAAGTGTACTAATCCGTCCGATACAATCCGTGCATACTCTATGGCCAATTATCCTGACGAGGGTGACATTATTACTCTGAACGTGCGTATTGCTACACCACCGTTCAAGCCAAAGGATCAGGGTCCTGGTTTCATGGATGTTAATCCTGGTATTGCATCATCTTATATATTCAACCTGAAACCGGGTGACAAGGTTATCATGTCAGGACCTTACGGCGAGTTCCGTCCTGTATATGGTTCAGGTCGCGAGATGATTTGGGTAGGTGGTGGTGCCGGTATGGCTCCATTACGTGCGCAGATTATGCACATGCTCAAGGGTCATGGTGTGAAGGACGAGGATCGTAAGCGCCCGATGCACTATTTCTATGGTGCCCGTGCACTTGAGGAGATCCCATTCTTGGATGATTTCCTGCAGTTGGAGAAGGATTTCCCCAATTTCCATTTCCACCTTGCACTGGACCGTCCGGATCCGAAGGCTGATGAGGCAGGAATCAAGTATACACCGGGCTTCGTAGCACCGGTAATGGGTGATACATACCTTAAGCAGCACGAAGCTCCCGAGGACTGTGAGTACTATCTGTGCGGACCTCCAATGATGGCCAAGACCGTGCTCGACTTGCTGCATAGCTTGGGTGTCGAGGATGATATGATACGCTTCGATAACTTTGGCGGTTAACGAGAGCCATATAATTGAAAAAGACATCTCCCCAAACGGGAGGTGTCTTTTTTTTTTGTCCTATTTCAGTTTTATATTATGTCATTATCACCAAAAAAAACTTAATCGGTGGTTTCAATACATAGTATTTAATTATTTATTATTATTTTTGTAAACGAGGAAATATTTATAAAATGAAGAGCAGTATCCCGAATATCGTGCTTCTGTGGCTGAGGAGTCCCGAACTTTCGCGCCTTATGCTTGGCTTAGGAGCATTGCTCCTGGCTATCGAGGGAACATGGTCTGTTCCTATTCACACGAGTTCGGTATTTGGCGTGTACATAGTCCTCCTGTTGATTTTATTGGGCTTACAGTTACCGCGACTGCGTTTTGGCGCTGCATGGCTGTCCCATGCAGGAATGTTACTGGTTCTTGCCGGTTCGGTTTTGGGAGTATCAGACCGCATCCCGTGCAAGATGAGGTTGTATGCGAATGATGCATGTAGCATAGCTTATACCGAGGATATGTGTACGGTACAACTTCCTTTTACTGTTGCACTGGACAGGTTTGAAACAGAGTATTATGTAAATGACAGTGTTGCTCCCAAACAGTTTCGCAGTTATCTGAGGATTGACGGCAAGGAAATGGTAACAGAGGTCAATTCGCCTGCCAGATATATGGGATATTCTATTTATCAGGACGGTTATGATATTACAAACGGTCAGTACAGTGTGCTTAAGTTTGTCCGTGACCCGTGGCTGCCGATTGTATATGCAGGAATGATATTGCTTGCCATGTCTGCTTTGCTGTTGATGCTGGGCAGGTGGAACTGGAGGATAATATTGCCTATAGTGACTCTTATAGCAGTGTTGTTCACTCTTTTCTCGATAGCGAGAATCAATTTTCAGACATTGGCGCCCGTCTTGCGTTCGTGGTGGTTTGTTCCGCATCTGGGTATGTATATGATTGCGTATTCAGTAGTTGCTGTGGCATCTATTGCTACATTCTTTAATACAACGTTGGCAAAACAGTTGATGAGAAGTGCATCGGGGTTGATAGTCCTGGGTATGCTGATGGGCAGTGTCTGGGCTAATCAGGCATGGGGAGACTATTGGGGATGGGATCCAAAGGAGAACTGGGCTGCAGTTACATGGCTGCTGACGGTGATGTGCCTGCATGTCCGTGATGCAAGACGCTGGAAGATAACGGTGTATGTATTGTTGACTTTCGTGGCATTACAGTTGACGTGGTATGGAGTTAATTATCTGCCGTCAGCAGTGAACAGTCTGCATATATATAACAGTTGATGGATTATGAGACGAATAGGATTGCTTTCGGATACACATTCACATTGGGATGAGCGATATGCTAAATATTTCGGCTCATGCGATGAGATATGGCATGCAGGTGACATAGGGTCTATGACTGTTGCTGACGGTCTTGCTGGTATTGCACCGCTCAAGGCCGTGTATGGGAATATAGATACTACAGCAATTCGCCGTGAGTATCCTCTGGTACAACGTTTCATGTGCGAGGGTGTGGATGTGCTGATGAAACATATTGGCGGTTATCCCGGCAAGTATGATCGCAGTACGATTAAGTATCTGTATCCCCATAATGACGAAAACGGGCAGCATGTTCCTGCACCTCGGCTTTTTATAAGCGGTCATTCACATATACTGAAGGTAATGATGGACGACAAGTTGGGTTGTCTGCATATAAATCCTGGAGCTGCCGGTCTTTATGGACAGCAGGCGGTGCGTACGCTGATACGGTTCAATATAGACGGTCCGGATATCAAGGATCTTGAAGTGATAGAATTATACTAACCAAAATGATATAACGTTATGAAAAAGTTTCTATTAAGTTTGGTTGTGCTTTTTATAGGCATATCAATGAACTGGGCGGACGAGCCGTTCCGTCAGGCACGTTATGATGGTTTCAAGGTGTTGCAGCCGGCAGAAGGCGGTATTGTTATGATTGGTAACAGTATCACCGACATGCACATCTGGAACGAGGTGTTCCGCGACAAGGACGGCAAGTGCCTGCCTATATCGAATCGTGGAAACTCGGGATCGTATGCTACACAGCAGAGCGAGAATCTGGAAAGTTATCTGGGAAACAAGCCTGCAAAGGTTTTCATGATGATAGGTACGAATGATATCGCAACTAGTGGCGGTCTCAATACTCCGTCAACCCCGGATGTACTGCTCAAGTTCGTGCAGAACATAGTGACCCGTATACATGCACAATATGCTGAGACAGAGGTTTATCTATACCCTATTATCAACAACAGTACGAGTAATCGTGTAGAGGCAACATGGCTGGCATATAACGAGTTGCTAAAGACATGGATTGATGGTATGCGAACAGCAGGTAACACATGGCTGACATTCGTCGATTTCTATGATACAATGTCGTGTGTGGCACAGGGCGGTGCATGGAGTAACGACAAACTGCATCCTAATGCAGCAGCCTTCAAGAAATGGGCGACAGCAATCAAACCATATCTGGGCGAGGGCGTGACATCGGAATATGATGCGTTATCGAATGACCTGACTTCAGTTCAGAAGCAGGATGGGCTGAGCAGCATGCATGGCGGTCGTGCCACAATGTTCTCGGTAATGCCGATAAGCAGCGAGGACATCCTGTTCTTTGGTGATGCCGAAGTTAAGACGGCAGAGTGGTGGGAACTGCTTGGCAATAACAATATCAAGAACCGAGGTACAGGTTGGAATGCCAGTGGTGATATTGCCACGACTAGCAAGGAGGTGGATGCAACATTTGCTTCGACAGGTGTAACAAAGTCATGCCCCAAAGCGATACTGCTTTATACGGGAACTGCTGATTTTACAGGCTCGACGGATATAGCAACCGTTCAGTCCAATTACAAGGCGTTAGTGGATAAGGTGAAGAGCAAGGCAAGTGGTGCCAAGATATATGTTATGTCGCTTCATGGCCGTTATAACAATGCGAGCCTGAATACAGGCAGGTTGACTACGCTTAACAACTGGCTGAGGGACGAACTGGCAGGTAATGCAGGTTATGAGAATGTCAAGTTCATAGATACCTATGCAGCAACAATAGGAACAGACAACAATCCTGTTGCTGACTATGTAAACAGCAACAACTATCTGACAGGTAAGGGTAGTGTTAAGTTTGCACAGGCTATAAGGGATGCCCTGTCTGCAGATTTTAATGATGTATCATTTACTGTTCTGACAGATGAACAGGCTGCAGAGCGCTGGCAAACAGTGACGGATGCCAGTTACATCAGGCCTGTAGCAAGCACAGATGGAGATGAACACTGGTATCAAATTGTTTCCAATCGCTCGACGGGTCATTTCGTGACTGCTACAGGTGCAACCGATGGTGTTATAGGATCGACGACTGACTACAAGTATGCAAACAGTATGTGGAAGTTCGTTGACCGTGGCGACGGGACATATGATATAATCAACCGCAAGTATGGCAGTTATATCAGTCCTACGGCTTCGTACAATACACAAATCAGTTGTGTAGCAAGCAGACCGTCTGCAGGTTGGACATTGAAGAATGCCAATACTATGGCGCACTTTGCATTCTGCAGCGGTGAGGTTGAACTGAACCAGACGGGTAGTCCTCAGACTTATAAGATATACAACTGGAGTTCTTCGTCCAACAAGGGAAATGATCTGGGAGATGTTGGTTGTCAGCTGCGTATCCTTGATGCTCCTGAGCCAATGGAGGAACCTGATCCTGATCCCGAGCCTGTTGATCCGATAACGTACACTGTTGACAAGACAACAGGTACCCTGTACGGCAGCAGTGGTGCAGCCAACCAGAGTTGGAACAACAGTTGGAAGAGCACGACAACGCCTCAGTTGGTATTTGGCTGTGGTCCTAACAATATGAACTGGAGCGGCAATACCTTACAGTTAATGACCGGTTCCAAGGGCAGTGCAACATACTCTATTACAGCTCCTTCGGGATATGTTATAAGCAGTTATAGTTTTGATGCACAGAACAACAGTCACACAACAGGCCTGTCGCTGGTGATGGATGGCAAGACGTACACGACGAGCCAGACAGTACAGACATTGAGCAAGTCGTCCGTCTATTTGCAGACAGTATCGTTTGATTTGACGGGAACAAACGGCAAGGGATTGCTTATGAATAATTTTACGGTTACGATTATCCCAGAGAGTCAGGCTCCTGTAGCAGGTCTTCCGGAAATCAGTACCGAAGGGAATGAGCATTGGTATTATATCGTGAATGCTGCAGCATCGTCTGTTTCGTATTGTACTGGCAAAGTTATTAATTACACAGCATCGTCTAACCGCATAACATATAGCGACAAGCTATATATGTCGGACCGCATATGGAGTTTCTGGGAAAAGGACGGAAAGTTGGCTATAAAGAACTATGACGGCATTTATTTCGGCACTCCAGGCTCTGGTACTGGTAATTCTACACAATTCGGTAAGAGTGATACGCCTAATTATATATACAGCATAGAGGCCAGCAACGGTGCATTCATCATCAAGGACAGTGGCGTAGAGTTGCACGCGCAGAAGGATAACAGCCTGATTGTCCGTTGGGCTGCAGGTGAGGGCAATGCTTCGCTATGGAGGTTCGAGGAAGTCGATGCCAGTGGCGAGGAGGCCAGGGTAAAGATTGCAAGCACAACGTGTACTCAGGCCAAGGTAACAACAGGTATTGGCAATACAGATGTTCCTATTATGCGTGCTACGTTGCATGTAGACGGACTGAAAGGCAGTATAGAACTGCAGGGTATCAATGTTACGGTATTTAATCCAAGGTATGTCAAATCTGTTAAGGTTTACGAGGCATATAATGAGCGTGAACTGTTTGTCGACCCCGAGAAGAAGATGCCTTGGCGTGATGAGACGGGAACGCTGTTGGGTAAGTACGACCTTCTGACAGGACCTTCAGCAACAACTACATCCGAGAAATGTACTATTAATGTCAACAAGGTCCTGACACCTGGTGATTATTTTATCTGGATAGCATTTGATATTGAGGACGGTGATATTGAAGGTAAGAAGACAAAGCCCAGGATTACAGGTTATATCGTTGACGGCGAAGAGGTGAATGAGGATAATGGCAATTGTGCAAACTATGTGCAGATATTCCTGAGCGAGGGTACTGCCCTGATGCCAAAGGACAGGGGTGTCGACAAGACGAATGGTTCGATGTATTATCGTATACCTGCAATCACCAGTGTTGTGAAGGATGGTAAGACACGCCTGGTTGTATTGACTGATGACCGTTTGAACCATAATGCGGATCTTCCTTCTCACTGCTATGTCGTATCGCAGTACAGTGATGACCTGGGCAAGACCTGGACAGAACCGAACGTAGTGGCAGGAACAGCTTCGACAGGAGGTGACTATGGCCACGGCGATGCAAGTCTTGTAACCAATCGTAACAACGGAGAGATAATAGGCATAATGACGTCCTCACCATACGGTAACGGCTTTTTTGCTTCAACACCCGAAAAACCTCAGGCATGGAAGACGATCAAGTCTGTTGACGGTGGTGAGACATGGAGTACACCAGTGGATCATACCAAGAGCCTGTATGCGGTTGGTAGTCCCAACCCAACCTGGAAAGGCGGTTTCTCGGGTTCTGGTGCAGCACTTCAGTTGCGTGACGGTACACTGGTCAGCAGTTTTGTTAACCGTGATGGAGATAATGTACAGAATTTTGTATTCTTCATGAGTGAAGACAATGGTGACAGTTGGCATGTGCAGGGAACAAGCGGTACGACAGGTGCAGACGAGCCAAAGACTCTGGAACGTAACAATGGTGATCTGGCAATCAGTGTACGTGCCAGTGGCTACAATTATCATAACGTTACCAGTGACCGTGGCATGACATGGAAGAAAGCCTCGAAGACACGTTTTACAAGCGGTATAAGCGGTAATGCATGTGATGGTGAGTATATGGTATGGTGTGCTACAAAGGACGGTAATCCATGGGATGTCGCATTCCAGACATGTCCTGACAACAGCAGCCGCCAGAATCTGAGTATTGCCATATCGTATGACGAGGGCGAGACGTTTACTGGCAAGAAGGTAATATGTCCAACTGGTTCTGCCTATAGCGCAGCAACAGTTCTGCCTGACGGTACATTGGGCGTATACTACGAGGAGAACGGAATCTTCGGAGGTTTCACAATGCGCTTTGTTCGTTTCTCACTGAAATGGGCAACAGGCAAGAGTGACTATGTGTTCACAGACGAGAACCCATTCCGTCCTATTGGTTTCGACCCAACAGGTATAAATGACATGGTCGGTGATTTGTCTGGTCAAAACCATATCGCGACCAAGGTAATACGTGAAGGTCGCATTATTATCTTAAAGGATGGTAGTGAATATTCGACTACAGGTGTTAGGATTCGGTAAAAAAGATCCCTGGTTTTCAAGACCAGGGATTTTTTTTCTCTTTCTCTTCTGTGTAGACTAAATCATTTTACCAGTTTATACCATACCCAGGCAATGTAGGCAAACACAAAAGGTATTGCCAGACTGACGTATGACATTGTCTCGAGGGTGAAACGGCTGCTACTGGAGTTGTAGATTGTCAGTGACGAATTAATGTCCGTGCACGATGGATAATAGGGGGTGTCGTTATACCCCGCAATCCAGAAAAGTGCCAGGACGACCAATACTGTACCTGTACCTGTCAGCCATATTCCGTTGCGGAACCTGGTATTCAGTATTGTCCATACAATGCCGCCAAGTACCAGTAGTGTTCCGACCAGGAATGCGACTAATGCGGCAGGTATCTGGACCATGTTGAGCAGATAGCGGTAGCGTATAATCTGGAACTGGTGTATATCAACAGTCTTCAGTCCTGTTGCAGTAAGCAGGGCATATATGCTTACAAGGAATAGAACAAGGAATACTGCGGTATTGATGATAATCTGCCTCCTGCTCCACTCCTGGATGTCGTTGTCGTCAATCTGGTTGATGAACCACATAAGTGCCTGAATACGGGTTAGAAAAAGCACCATGACTCCGAAGCATACTATACGCCAGTTCAGGAGCACTTCAAGACCATGATATTGTCCCCATGTGCTGATAACATTGCCTGTAGTCATTGGGTCTTTTGTCAGATTGTCCATCTGTACTGTAAAATCGCTGCCGTAAAAGAAGGTGCAGACAGCGCCACCCAGCAGTACAGGGGCAATAATGCCGTTTGCAATCAGAAACTTGTCGTATGTTTCGCGGCCCAGGCGATTGCCATCGGCATTGCGATATTTGTAACTTACAGCCTGAACGACAAAGGTGAACAGAATCAGCATCCATACCCAGTATGCTCCACCAAAACTGGTACTGTAGAACAGGGGAAATGAAGCAAAGAAGGCTCCACCAAAGGTTACGAGTGTCGTGAATGTAAGCTCCCAGCGGTGTGCGATACTGTTAAGAAGCATTTCACGTGTGCGATTGTTAATATTCTTTTGCAGTAGCAATGACTGACCTCCCTGAACAAACATTAGGAAAACCAAAAGGGCTCCAAGTACACTTATCAGAAACCACCAATATTCTTGTAAGAATTCGTATGTCATAGAAACGGTATAAATTTATCAGGAAAACTACTGTTAATTCTATTTCTTGTCTTTAATCTGCTTGAGCATAATTCCAATTTCTGCCACTAACAGACTGGTAAACAGGAACAGGAAGATGAAGAATGTCAGTTTGACATTGCCTGACCCAACGCTGCTGATAGCCGCCTGTACAGGCATTATATCCTGGATTGCCCATGGCTGACGTCCAAGCTCGGCTACAATCCATCCGCACTGGCTGCATACCCATGCAATTGGGGCTGTGATAATTGCAAGCCATGGGTACACGGGATGCCCTACTATTCGATATCCGATCCACTCCCGGCGACGGAATACAATCCATACGGTAGCAAGAAGGAAGGCAAGCATCCAACTGCCCAATATAACCATGATGTGGAACGGGTAGAAAGTCATTGCTACGGACGGAATGGCTTCATCTACTTTGCCAAAATACCCGTAACCGAAAAACTGATAGTGTTTGGCAAGTTTTGCGCGTGCATTGTCCATGCCTATGCTGTCTTTGTATTCGCGTGCCTGATTGTAGTCGCGCAGTGCTTTCTGTGCAATTCTTCCTCTAAGTATACGCTCGTTATAGTTGACGGTATTTATTTCCTTGCCGTCAACTATATCGCGTCCTTCAATGATGTCCTTGATGCCAGGAACGAAAGCATCGGGATCATGACGGCTCAAGATGCTCAAACCCTTTGGGAACCGGATTTCCATGAGCATGGCATCTTGGTCGTCATCCCATTTCTTATTAGGATTTAGGATGCCGAATCCGATCAGGTCTGCACCTTGTTTGCCTTCGTATAGTCCCTCCATGGCAGCAAGCTTCATGGGCTGATCCTGGGAAACCTGAACAGCACTTGAGTCACCGGTAATCATTGTACCAATGATGCCGACCATGCCTACAATTCCAGCTACCTTGATACTGTTTATTGCAAATTGCGTATGTCGTCCCCTCAACAGATACCATCCGCTGACTGATATAACAAAGCATGCTCCTAATGCCCAGGATGAGGTTATGACGTGACAGAACTTGTTTACAGCAGTAGGAGAGAGTGCAACATCTACAAACGAGGTCATTACATTGCGCATCTGGTCAGGATCAAAATCCATGCCAACCGGGTGTTGCATCCAGCTGTTGGCAACAAGAATCCACCAAGCGCTGAGACTTGCTCCAAATGCGGTAAGCCATGTGGCGGCACAGTGTTGTCTTATGCTGAATTTCTCCCAGCCGAAGAACATTACTGCAAAAAAAGTGCTTTCGCAGAAAAAGGCAAAAATTCCTTCAATAGCCAGTGGCGCACCGAAAATATCTCCAACAAACCAAGAGTAGTTGCTCCAGTTCGTACCGAATTCAAATTCCAGGACAATACCTGTTGCAACGCCTATGGCAAAGTTTATGCCAAACAGCCGCATCCAGAATTTAGTCAGGTCCAGCCACTCGTTAACTTCTGTCTGTGGAGTGTCTGGATTGAGTTTCTTCTTGGCATATATTGTCTCCATAATGGCGACAACCAATCCCAATCCCAAAGTCAACGGTACAAACAGCCAATGATACATTGCGGTCATGGCAAACTGTGCCCTGGACCAGTCAATCGCGGTTACAATGTCGTTCATAATATATTGTTAAATATTAATTGCCTTATATCGTAATATTTATTGTCTTAACAAGTTTTCTCGGACTTGATCTGCTTTCTCCTCGTCACTTCCGTGCAGAGTAGGTTGGAAAAAGAATACACGCAATATCGCAAATATAACGAATAGTTTGATTGCGATTATCATCCACAGCGTACGACCGATTGTCATACTGCGAAATCCGTCATAATAAAATAGAAATATCTCCCTTAGTATCTTCATTTTACATCTTTTCCTTTAAAGAAAAACTTGCGTCTGATGTAAATAGTCATACCAGTCAGAGGTAATGTGCTGCCAATCATCGCACTGACCATCATTATGATCCGTCCGGTGTGTCCCATGATACTGCCGTCATGTATCTCGCTGTTGAGCATCAGCAGGTCTGTCTGATATTCCTCTGGAATATAATGGAAGACAATGCTCTGTACCCAGTCCAATGCCATAAGCATACCAGTCAGGCATGAGATTATTAGTGGTATTAAAATCCATAGTCCCATAACCAGATGCATGTTCATAAGTATACGTTTGGTCCGTGTAGGCCCGCTGAACCAGAGACGTTTCCTTGCAGCTGCAACTGTCCATCTTCCGGGCCATTGTATTACAGTTCCGCTTATCAGAGTAATTAGGAATGTAAGTGCCGCATATCCGGCTATGACGCGACCATAGGGTAGGGGAAGCCACAGGAAACAATGGCCATCCAACACCCATGTCCAGAAATCATCGTTGTCGTAGTTGATATATTCGCGCAAAGCATATGTGGCACCTGTTGTGCATATAATGACCACCAGTATTGATGATAGTATCCCCAGCCACAGATGTAGCCTTGTAAAGATTTTCCGGATGTTCATTTTCTGTTCGGAGCGTCAGGTTGTCAAGGGTTTTCGAAAGCTTCAACTTTAGCCCTGAAATCATCAGGTATGGGAATTGAGCAGTTATTGGTCATATCATACGTCACCATTGTTGTGTAGCCTTCGCATTTTACCTCCTTTGTACGAATGTTTACAGCACGCTGACGGATGATGAAACTCTTGTTGCCCATGTGCGTTATCTTGGACTGGATTACTATCTCGTCGGGGTAATAGATAGGTGCCAGGAAATCTGCCTTGATGCTTGCGACAACAATAGCTACTTGTTTCAGTGTATCCTGACCGACTACCTCCAGTACGTACTTGGTCTTGCACATATCGAACAGTTGGAAATATACCGAGTTGTTTACGTGCCCGAACTGATCAACGTCCGACCAGCGTAACTGAGCAGGCATAACGTGGTGGAATACTATATCCTCACAATCCATTTCAATCGGAATTCAATGCTTTTGAAATTCTTTATTATCTGATTCGTTGTCCGCTGGTCAGGAATTTCTCTCCGTCCTTTATTACAATAACGCGATTATCTTCCAAATACTTGCCGTTGGCATTGGCCGACTTGGCTTGGTCGGAAATAATAATGTCATTGATTCCAGTTGGCTGGTTTTCGCTTTTGTGCAGTATAACACTATAAATTGCAGATGCACAAGTGTTGACTGTGTTAACCAGCTGGATCTCCAGGCACATTGGGTCGGTAGGTGCAATTGGACCGTTCGGATTGGTAAACTGCCACATTGTCTTCTGCCCCGGATTTTTGTTCAGGTCATCCTCTAGTTTCGCAAATTGAGTGAGGTTTGTGTCGTCGGGACCGGTAAAGACTGCCATACGGAACTGGTTGCTGCCAGATGTCAAGAACGCCCCCGTGGTTGATAATGCGGCCATCTGCGAATGTATTGTCTCGATATAGTAATCTGCAGGAATACCTGTAATGTCGAACCTGATTTTACGTACTGTGGTCAGGCTTGTAGATGTTGGTGTCAGGTCTGTCTTATCTGCTACGTCATAGTTGTACCATGATTTGAATTTTGTCCCTGTCGTACTGATTACATTTGCAACAACTCCTTCAACATCATTATCGTCCTGGTCTGTTACATAGACAGTTACATTTTGACTTGAACCTCGCAGGAATGTGAGCATGATATATTCATCATCAAACTCTGCACCACCAGGTTTGGGAGTAAACATAGCAACAAGAGTCTTGTCCTCGCTCAATGTACAGGTATAGCTTTTCTCGGTGCTGACAATGGTATTACCCTGTTTCCATCCGGTGAACTTATACCCCTTCACGTTATTGGCAACGACGGTTACAGTGGTTCCCAGTTCAAAATTGGCTGTCATACGTTCTCCTGCATCTGCTTCCACACCCTTAATGCTCACTGTGCCGCGTCCGGAACCGTTAACCAGGACTGTAACTGTACGTTCCGTCTTGGCTTTTTCTACATAGATAGGCAGGTCGTATAGTGTGCCTGCAATATCGCCGTTGGCACTTGTATTGCCATTTTGGTCTACACGTATTCGAATACGACCCATACCTGGCTTTACGTCCGCAGGTACTGTAAGCTCGGCAGTAATATCAGCCCCTATTGCGGGAGTAGCAGTCTGTTCGAATTGTCCATCGCCATCAAAGTCGGCACATACGGCAACTACAAGTCCGGTTGTGCTGTAGCCCGTCAGATTTCCTGTAACGATTACCTTGCCGCCTGCCATGACCGTCGCACGTTCGTTTGTGTACAGGGTCCAGAGCCTTGATGTCACCGGTGTGTAGTGCAATTCTCCCAGAACTCCCTCACCGGTAATGTCAATCCGGGTCATCTTTGTCGTATTCATGTATGTACCGCATGGCATACGGTATGCGTGTACGTTCAGACACATGTCCTCGTCTTCGCCAGTTGAAGGTTCTGCAGGGGTATAGTCTGTCTCTGTAATTGTCCAGTAGCTGTTGCCACGACCGGTCTTGATATAATATGCGACCACACCGTATGCTCCCTTGTTCAGACCTAATGTCTGGTCGGTATTATACACAATCCCTCCCTGGTCGTTTGACGCCATGAAATAAGTGCTTGTACCTGCACCTGTAGATATTATATACTCTACCTGTGATGCTCCCATGCTTATGGCGCTGCTCAGCGTAATATTGCTTGTCTGGACATATTGTCCTGTACCGACATTGCGGATGTAGTATCCATTCGCAGTGCCGGTCGGAATCAACTGCCAGATGTAATTGGCATTGGTCTTGTTCAGGCTCCCTGTCGATATGCCGCTGCCGCTTGCATACATGTATGATCCCGATTCTCCATTACGATTTATAACGTAGTACTTGTCGGCGTCGAATGCCTGTGAGGCTATCGCCACGACAAGCATTGCTATGATGAGAAATATCTTTTTCATAATTTATTTGGGCAATGTTACGCTAAACAAATTACTGTTGACATGCTGTTCCAGAATAATCTTTTTCATCTTGGCTAC
>OMQX01000002.1 GCA_900313335.1 uncultured Prevotellaceae bacterium | reverse complement strand
ACGTCACCGTTACCCGTCAGCACCATTTCAGTACGAAGGTAATGGCTGCCATCACGCAACACTGCCTTCCATGTAATACCCAACTTGGACGCACCGTAGTCAAACTCGTATTCAGCCACCAGGGCCTTGCCCGCAAAATGCTCGGCACCGCCAGTTGCCGATGCATCTGCCTGCAGGTCAACCACCTGCAGCGACTTGTACTGCATCGAACTGGCAGGAATCACCGATCCCGAACCTACGCTTATAGTGAATATCTCCGTTCCAGGCACCAGGTCCATAGCCTTCGAGCCAGCAAAGAACAGACGGTTGTCCTGTGCCAGGAACGAAGCCGCCAGCACATTGTTGTACAACGTATGCACCTCACCGTCCACAGCCGACCTTGCTGCACCTACAGCCTCCTGCTGCTTGGGATATAGCTGGGCCAGGGAATATGTCTGCGTGCCATACTTGGACAGGATGGTCTGCAAATTGTCCGGCAAAGTAGGCGTCACAGGCTCTGCAGGCTCGATATTGATAACCTCCTCGATTATCCAGCGACTTCCTGCATCGGTAGCACCGTCTTCCGTCCACAGACCCAGCTTTACCGAGCCGTCCAGAGGATTGCTTCCGATACCCTGATACCAGTTCAGGTAAATCGAAGCCACCGAGCCTCCACTGGTGTAGGGCTGTATCTGGTACAGCCCCGAGCTGTATTCCGTAACCTTGAAATTCTTGGCAGACGTCTGCAACGTGTTTGTCACGAAATTGGTCCTGGACGAATAAGACGAACTAGCCGAATATCCCAGCCACCTCTGCGCAGTGGTGCTGTAAATCTTGTACGCACCATCCACACCGTCCACGGCAAAGAAGGCAAACTTTCCATAGTTGGCCTCCGTCTGCGTCGGAGCAGTCTGCCCGTTACAGTAATAGCCGTTACCACTCTTTATCGTATAGACATGCTCGGGATTCGACACATTCGTCGAAACGGCAATCCCTGCCCACGCACTACCCCACAGCCCCATCAGGACCATCAGAGCCACAAGTAAAGAAATACGCTTCATATCTGTATATTAGTTTAGTTTTTACACACTTTGCGAAGGTAAATATACAAATATTTTTTTCAAAGTCAAAACATCGCTGGCAAATCGCCACAACTTTTAACATAAGGTCATTTCCCTATAGAGCCATCTTGTCGTTTGGATTAAGCCGATTGATCGTTTGGCTCGAGCCAAAAAGACGGGGTCACAAAAAAGCCTGCCGATTTGTGTAAACCAGCAGGCGATTATCATGCGCACGTGTGTGTGTGTTTCCTAATAATTTATTTCACCAAGGACTTTTTGCCGCCCTGGATTGTGATACGACCATTGGGTGCCGATGTGAGGCGACGGCCGGAGAGGTCGTATATGGGCTGAGTTCCGACCGCCTCAGAGGGGTTTGCGTCTATGGTGTTGACACCTGTAGGGTCCTGGACAAAGTTGATGTCGATGACATCACCCTTCTGGCACGGGATGGTTACGATGCCAACCTCGTCGGCTGTTACGCTGACGAGCTGTCCGTTGACGGCTATCCATGCGTCCTTGAGGGCCTTGCTGCCACGTTCGCAGCGTACGCGCAGGGGTACACCGGCATTGCTTACGATACGGGCGCTGGTGCAATTGCTGCTGGTCCACTGGAAATCCACGGTAAAGTTACCTACGGCCTTCATACCATGTACCTCGCCTTGCTTCCACTGTGTGGGGATGGCGGGCATGATGTGGATATAGTCGTGTGCCGACTGCATGAGCATCTCGGCAATGCCTGAGCAGGTACCGAAATTACCGTCGATCTGGAAAGGCGCATGACTGTCGAACAGGTTGTAGTAGATACCGCCTGCATACTGGTCTGTGCCGTAGCTGGTAGAGTGCTTGAGGGCATTCTTGATAATGGTATGTGCGTGGTCGCCGTCCAGGGCGCGTGCCCACAGGTTGACTTTCCATCCGAGTGACCATCCTGTTGCATCGTCGCCACGGACATTGAGGCTGTTGAGTGCGGGCTGGAAATATTCGCTTTCCTTGTCGATCTGCTCGAGTGGGAACAGTGCCATAAGGTGGCTGAGGTGACGGTGGCTGGCATCGTTGCTGACATCGTATGTTGCGTATTTCCATTCGCGCAGGATGGGCTGACCGGAGGTAACGCCGTTGCGTGTGCCCCACTTGCCGGTATAGGTCTCGATGGCGAGGCCCTTGTCGATATCCTGGAGATAGCTGTTGAGCTGATCAAGCTCTGCCTGTGTGATACCTGCCTCGTCGAGTGTAAGTACCTCCATTGCATCATGGATATTCTGGAACAGATATGTGATAATCTGCTGGGCGTGGGCTGTACCGTCTTCCTTGGGATGGTCATTCTGCTCGGGCGAATATTCGTCCGGGGCTACCCATGTGCCGTCCATGACGGTACGGTCCTTGATAAGCCTGTCCATCCAGAACTGGGCTGCTGTCCACATTACGGGGAATGCCTGCTTGAGGAACTCGCGGTCCTGTGTATAGCGCCAGTGCTGCCACAGGTGGCTGGTATTCCATGCGTTGGCAACAAAGTAGTTGCTGCCCCATGTGGACATTCCGCCAAAGATGTTGTTCTCGGTGAAGAAGGTCCAGCCATGTGTGGTATTGCCGTATTGTGTCGCTGCTTTCTTCCATGTATCGCCCTGTGCGTTCTTGATGGTGTAGTTGAGGAACGGCACATGCAGTTCGGATAGGTTGGTAGACTCGGCAGGCCAGTAGTTCATCTGCACGTTGATGTTGGCATGGATGTCGCTGTTCCAAGGTGCGTTGGCCTTGTCGTTCCATATACCCTGCAGGTTGTTGGGGGCTGCAATCGGGAGACGGTTGCTGCTGATTTCCAGATAACGGCCGTATGCAAAGTAGAGTTCCTCGAGGAACAGCACGTCGTTGGCAAGTGTCGTGGCTGTCTTGTTGTTGTTGAAATAGTCTACGAGCGACTTGGTGTCACGGGCAGGTGTCTTCAGGCCCATTGAGAATGACATGCGGTCGGTCCATGCGCGGAAATCTGCAATATGGTCGCCGTAAACGGCGTCATAGCCCTTCTGTGCAGCTGCTGCAATGGCTTGCTTGACGGACTTGCTTACCTGGGCAGCAGTGCGTCCGTCGCTGTACTGGTTGATGTCGGCTACGTTGCCGTTGAAATTGGTTGCTCCCTTGAGGTATACGGTAATCTCGGTTGCGTCCTTGACATCAACACCGTTGTCGCCGGTGGTTATTGAGCCGTCGGCAGTCATTACCTGGAAGCGTGCTGCGTAGTTGACAGTATTGAGGCTGCCTGTAAAGATGCCCATACCGTCGTCGTAGTCTACCTCGCTGGCACTGATGCTCTGTCCTGGGCTGAGGGTGAAGCGCATATTCATCTTCTTGTCACCCGTGGCCTTGTACTGGATGGCTATAACCTGGTCGGGGGCACTGGAAATATAGCGGCGTGTGTACTGGGTTCCGTCCGTACCTGTGAAATTAACGCCTGCCACACCTTCCTCGATGTCGAGATAGCGTGTGTACTTGGTGGCGGCACCTACGTCATCGCGGTTGAGGATGGTTGCCAGAAGCGAACCGAAATTGCGATAGCAGCCGTAGCCGCTGCCTATTGTCGGAGAGCCTGCCCACAGGGTCTTTTCGTTGAACTGTATCTCGTCCTGGCATACGGAGCCGAAGATCATTGCGCCCAGCTCACCGTTACCGATTGGCAGTGCGTATTCCATCCAGGGATTGGCTACGCCTGTAGCCTTGGCACTGGTCTTGTACCACAGGGTGTGGGGATTGGGAACGGAAAATGACGTTGCACCTGTAATATTGAACTCGGTTACGTCAATATCCTCGGATTCCTGGACGGGATAGAAATAGAGTGCGTTACCGCCGTCGCCGGTAGTCCAAAGGGCTATATCCTTGCCTGTTCCGGCACCTCCTGACTGGTTGAAACCCATGGAGGTGTCACCGTAACGTGTAAGCTCGTATACCTTGGTCGTGGTCTTGTATAGGTATTTGAATGCTCCGTTGGTAGTACCGGGGTCGGTGGCTGTGGCTGTAACCTTTGTTCCGCTTGACGCGGATGTGAGGGACATGTACAGACCGCTCTTGCTGATAATACGGAACTTGTTGTTGGTAGTGCCTATCTTCTCGAAACGCCACAGCTGTGAGTCGCTGGATGTATTGCTTGCCACAGTCTTAAGAACGGCTCCCTCGCCCTGTTCGGCAATGGCTGCTCCGCTGTTGTCGAACTTGATCTGATACCATACGGGGGCATCGGCCGTGGAGTATTCTATAATGCCTGCATAGGTTGCCGTTACGGTCTGTGCGGCACGGTCCAGTGTTATCTTGGCACGATAGCCGCTCCACAGATTGGGTGTAAAGTCGCTGCGCTCACAGTCATCGTCTGCGCTGATTACAGCACCTTTCTTGTATCTGACACCGCCATAATAGACAGAGGCGTTTGTGTTGGTTGATCCTTCTATTACGACTGTGAGGTCGATGGCCATGACCTGTGCTACTGTCAGCAGCAGTACGGCAAGGATAGAGATAAATCGTTTCATATTGTATTAGGTATGTTTGTTATTTCCTGATGTTCGGCTACTTGTATTCTCCGTTGGTTATCTGGCTGATACTGAGTGGCACGTAGACCATGGAGTACCAACCGGGCTCCTCCTCGTAATAGAAGCCTATGCGGCCGTCCTTCTGCAGGGTCATGGTGCTGTATGCACTGCCTGTATGGCTGACGTGATATGGATTCTGGTTCCATCCAGTGGCAAATGCCATTGGACTGTCGTACGATGATGCCTCGGTAATGTCCTTCCAGTATATCTTGACATCCGTACGCTGGTTCCCGGTTGGCAAGGACTGGAGTGCCAAGGTACGCTTGACGCCCTGCTTGTTCCTGGCAGTAACAATCATTATCTCGCCATTGGTGCTGTTGCCGCCGCAGGCGATACCGTCCTGTGCATTACGGCTGTCAACAGGCTGTGACCATGAGCCTTGTGCAGAGCGCTCGTCGGTGTATTTGTATATATTAAAGTATCTGCCACCACCTTTGCGGCTGGAAAGTACTACAGAACCGTCGGGCAATTCCTCGCACTTGGGTTCGTCTCCTCCGGGGCATGGGAGTTCCTGCTTACTGCCAAGGACATTCCATGTCTGTCCTAAATCGTCCGTGTACAGGACGCGATTGCCATTGTTCTTGGTCCATACCGGTGCATATACGCGGTAGTGTGTGCCGACCTTGATCCTGCGGCTCTGTGTAAGCTTGCCGCTGCCTATGAACAGGCTCTGTACGCGGCAGCGGTCGAATTCGGGCTCACCACGCTTGGCAAAGACGCCGTAGAACTGTTCGGTAATATCGTCCCAGCTGGCCATACAGCCCTGGGGGGCGGGGCGATGCTTGCCGCTGAGGGCATTTCCCCATGTCTTGCCGTTGTCCTGGCTGTAAATACGGGCAACTGGATTGGGTTCGCCGTCGGGATAATTGCCGTACCAGCATATCGTGTGTCCGCAGACCCAAAGGAGCAGGACGGTTCCTGTCTCGCGGTCCACGACAATAGCGGGATCGCCAAAGCCGTCGTCACGGACTCCATTGGCGTCATAGTCGCCCTGGATGATAAAGCGCCCGGGTGACCACTTGGTGCCTTTCTTGTTGCCGATGCGCTGTACCTGGTCCACACGGCCGTAGCCTATGTCAGAACCGCAGGGGCGGTGATCGTTGACAGCCAGGATCTGACCGTTCCTGAGTGTTGCGATGGCAGGGATACGGTATGGCTGCGGATCGTCATGGAACCATAGATACTGATATTCGCTTTCCTTGTCTGCATCGTAGACTACAGTCCAGTCGTCAGATGCATTCTGCTTGATTTCAGCCAGATTATAGCCGTGCAGCTTCCATGCCTGTGTGACATTTACCTGCTGGCCTGCTGCCTGACCGTCACCAAAAGTGACCTTGACGTCCTTGCCTGCATCCTTGGCTTCAAGCGTAACCTGCCGTGACTTGTCTGCGCACTGGACATTGAGGACGCCTAACCAGCGGTTATTGTCCGGGTAGCGTGTCTTGCCGTTCAGCTGTACATGCAGGGTTACTGTCTGCGCAAATGCCAAAACAGGCAGGATGATGAGTGTAAATAATAGTGCTCGTTTCATGGGTTTATGGTTGTTTATGATTCAATATCTGTAACTGGGCTATTTCGTTGCCAGGAACATCGTGCATAGTCCGAAGGTAAAGCGGTGAAAACGGACCTGGCTGAAACCTGTGCGGATTAGTATGTCATACACTGTCTCGGCCTGCGGAAATGCCTCCATGGTCCTTGGCAGATAGGTGTATGCCTTCCGGTCGCGGCTGAAGAGCCATCCTACTGCGGGCATGACGAAACGGCTGTACAGGCTGAAAAGCTGGCGCATCGGGAAATGCTGCGGGGTCGAGAGCTCGACAATGAGCAGGTGCCCGTCGTTCTTCAGTACACGGTACATCTCCCTGAGTCCTGCCTCGAGGTCCTGAAAGTTGCGGACTCCGTATGCGATGGTAACGGCATCGAACCGCTTATCGGGGAAATCGAGGTTGAGGGCATCGCCCCTGATGAAGGAGATTCTTTCCTTCTGCCCGGGCGGAAGGGATTGCCTGGCAAGTTTGGTGTTGGCTACCTGCAACATTCCTTCCGAGAGGTCACAGCCTATGATTTCCGACGGATTGAGGCGCTTTGCTGCCAGAAAGGTGAAATCGCCTGTACCGCATGCCAGGTCAAGGATGGACCGTGGAGAAAATTCCCGCAGCGAATCGACGCTCTTACGGCGCCAGCCGCGGTCTGTACCGAAGCTGAGGAGGTGGTTCAGGAGGTCATAGGTGGGAGCTATGCCGTCGAACATGGCCCGGACCTGTTCCTTTTTCTCGCCGTCCTGAGTGTACGGATTTATTTTCTCCTGTCCGTATTTCACGATTACCTATTGGCGTTCAGCCACTGTGTTACGTTTTTCTCTATGCGTCTTGCAATGTCGCCCTCGTCATCGGCAGGCACGAAGGTTGTGCCAGTAATGTGTTCGTATAGCCTGATATAGCAGTCGCTGACGCTTTGTGCATATTCGTCAGTAATCTCGGGCATTACATCGCCTTCACGGTTCATGAAGTCGTGATCGATAAGCCACTGGCGTACAAACTCCTTGGAGAGCTGCTTCTGAGGCTCGCCCTTGCGGAATTTCTCCTCGTAGTCCTGGGCATAGAAATAGCGTGATGAGTCCGGGGTATGGATCTCGTCAATGAGGATTACCTTGCCGTCACGCTTGCCAAACTCGTATTTGGTGTCAACGAGGATAAGACCCTTGCCTGCTGCAATTTCGGTACCGCGCTGGAAAAGGGCTCTGGTATAGCGGCACATTGTTTCCCAGTCTTCCTTGCTTACGATGCCCTGGGCGATGATCTCCTCGGCAGAGATGTTCTCGTCGTGACCTTCCTCGGCCTTGGTGGTAGGAGTGATGATGGGCTCGGGGAAGCGCTGGTTTTCACGCATTCCATCGGGCAGTTTAACACCGCATAGCTCACGGCAGCCGTTCTTGTACTCGCGCCAGGCAGAGCCTGTGAGATAGCCGCGGATAATCATCTCGACACGGAAGCCCTCGGCCTTGAGACCGACTGTAACCATCGGGTCGGGAGTGGCGAGTTTCCAGTTGGGTACAATATCTGCTGTTGCATCCAGGAAACTGGCTGCCAGCTGGTTGAGGCACTGCCCCTTGAACGGTATTCCCTTGGGCAGGATTACGTCGAATGCCGAGATACGGTCCGTTGCAACCATGACCATGAGGTCGTCATTGATATTGTACACATCACGTACCTTGCCGTGATAAACGCTTACCTGCCCGGGCAGGTTGAGGTCAGTTCTTGTCAGTGCTTTCATCTGTCTCGTATTTGTTATATGCTTTTACTATTCGGGTTACAAGCCTGTGACGGACAATGTCCTGTTCGGTCATCCGGATGAAGGATATGCCCTGTACGTCCTTGAGTACCTGGCATGCGTGGGTCAAACCGCTCCGGACACCGCGTGGAAGATCGAACTGGGTGGTATCACCGGTGATTATCATCTTGGTATTCATACCCATACGGGTAAGGAACATCTTGATTTGCTGTATAGTGGTGTTCTGAGCCTCGTCCAGAATGACAACTGCATCGTTGAGTGTACGTCCACGCATGAATGCAAGCGGTGCTATCTGGATTATCTTCTGCTCTATCATTTCCTGCAGCTTCTGTGCGGGTATCATGTCCTCGAGGGCGTCGTAGAGGGGCTGCAGGTATGGATCGATCTTGTCCTTCATGTCACCGGGCAGGAAACCGAGCTTCTCTCCTGCCTCGACGGCGGGACGCGAGAGGATTATCTTGCGTATCTGCTTGTTTTTGAGGGCCCGGACAGCAAGGGCAATGCTCATATATGTCTTGCCGCTTCCGGCAGGACCTGTAGCAAAGATCATGTCATTTTCCTGAAAAGCCTGTACCAGCAGCTGCTGGTTGCCGCTACGTGCCGCGATAGGCTTGCCGGTAACGCTGTATACAACAACGCCCTCGACACCGTCCTGACGTGCTTTCTCTCCACGCAGGATGTGCAGGACATCTTCCTCGGTAAGACTATTGTATTTAAGGCAATGTGCCTGTAACTTGAGGATGTTCTCCTCCAGTGCACACATCTCCAGTTCGTCTCCGATGACGTGAAGTACATTTCCACGGGCCACGATGCGCAATTTGGGATACAGGGCCTTTACAATCTGGATATTGACGTTGCCAACACCATAGAACACGACGGGGTCGACATCCTCCAATACAATGTGCTTCTCTATCATTTTTATATTGATTTGCACACAAAGTTAACGAATATTTTGGAATTTCAATCATTTTGCCTTAACTTTGTGTCGTAAAAATTATGAGAAGACTAAAGAAAAACATCTACATAGGTCTGTTTTGCGTCACAGTATGTGTCCTGCTGGTCATAAAGGCTGTACGCGGACCTATGCAGCAAGGCAGCGGGCAGCATCTGATTGTAATTGAGGATTCGGTTGTAACCAGAACAGCAGAACCTGTCAAATCACCTATTCCACATCCAATTTACTCGGTTTCATCGTATGACGAATGTTTCCCTGATTTACAGGAAACTCAGATAGTAAGTGCGATGAAATGGGGAGTTTCGCCCGTAAAGGACCGTAATGAAGCAGAACATAGGAAGAAGGAATTGGTGTACGTTGGCATGAGTCCGTACTACAGCATAGACAAGGCGATGAACAGCAGTATCCCATACCTGATCCCGCGTGCTGCCGAACTACTGAACGACATTGCGCACAATTTCCTGGACAGCCTGTACGTGAAGGGGGTACCTCTGCACAAGATTATTGTCACCAGCGTATTGCGCACAGAGCACGATGTTGCCAGGCTGAGACAGAGGAACCAGAATGCAAGCGAGCAGTCATGCCACAGATACGGTACCACATTTGACATCTGCTACAACAGGTATCAGACGGTTGCAAATCCCGGAGAGACCAGGCGTGAAGTGAAGAATGACACATTGAAATGGATATTGAGCGAGGTTCTTCGTGACCAGCGCGAACTGGGCCGCTGCCACATAAAGCACGAGAATAAGCAGAGCTGCTTCCATATTACAGTTAAATAGTTTCCGGTAGTATGCGCAGATTCGGGCTTGTCGGATACCCCTTGACTCACTCGTTTTCCATCAAGTTCTTCAACGAGAGTTTCTTTCCCGAAAAGGGTATTGATGCCGAATATGTGAATTTCGAGATACCTGATGTGCAAATGATGCTGGATATAGTGAGGAAAGACCCGGAACTGGAGGGTCTGAACTGCACTATACCACACAAGCAGGCGGTTATCCCGTTGTTGGACGAGCTGAGTGACGAGGCACGTGAGACAGGTGCGGTAAATGTGATTAAGATTTATCGTGACCAACCAGAAAACACAAGGGATGGCCGCGGGTTCAGGCTAAAGGGTTTCAACAGTGACATAGTTGGTTTCCGCAACAGCATAGAACCATTGCTGCAGCCGCATCACAAGAGGGCTTTGGTATTGGGAACGGGCGGCGCTGCCAAAGCAGTGTGCCATGTACTGGGGAAGCTGGGCATAGAATGGAGGTCCGTGAGCCGGACTACAAACGAAAACAGCCTGACATACAGCGAGTTGACACCAGATATGATGGAAGAATATACCATCGTAGTAAATTGCACTCCGCTGGGAATGTTTCCCAAAGTAGGAACTTATCCCGAACTGCCGTATGAGGCCCTGACGACAAGGCATCTTCTGTATGACTTGGTCTATAATCCCACGGAAACGGAGTTCATGAAACGCGGTGCTGCGATGGGCGCCGTTGTCAAAAACGGCTACGAGATGCTGGAACTGCAGGCTGTGGCTGCATGGAATTTCTGGAATTTGAAATAAATTCCAATATTACTCAACTATTCGTTCGCCTTTGTAAATAATTATTCGTATCTTTGTGCACAAATATATAAAGATACGTAAGAATGAACAATCAGCGTTACATGATGCGTGGTGTGTCTGCCGCCAAGGAGGATGTGCACAACGCCATCAAGAACATTGACAAAGGCATTTTCCCCCTGGCTTTTTGCAAGATTATCCCGGATATACTGGGCGGCGACCCCGAGTATTGCAACATCATGCATGCCGACGGTGCAGGTACCAAGTCGTCACTTGCCTACATGTACTGGAAGGAGACCGGTGACCTGAACGTATGGAAGGGAATCGCGCAGGATGCCTTGATAATGAACACGGACGACCTGCTGTGTGTGGGTGCCGTGGACAACATACTGGTATCATCCACCATAGGACGTAACAAGATGCTGATTCCCGGAGAGGTCATCTCGGCTATCATAAACGGCACAGACGAACTGATGCAGGAGATGCGCGATATGGGGATAGGCATATATGGCACAGGAGGAGAGACGGCTGACGTGGGCGACCTGGTGCGTACGATAATCGTGGACAGCACAGTGACCTGCCGCATGAAGCGCAGCGATGTAATCGACAATGCAAACATCCGTCCCGGGGATGTCATAGTAGGTCTTTCGAGCACTGGACAGGCAACATACGAGAAGGAGTACAACGGGGGCATGGGCAGTAACGGACTGACATCGGCACGTCACGACGTATTCTCGAAATATCTTGCTGAAAAGTATCCTGAAAGCTATGACCATGCCGTTCCGGAGGAACTGGTATACAGCGGTACGAAGCGCTTGGACGACAAGATCGCGGACTGTCCGCTGACTGCCGGTAAAATGGTCTTGTCCCCGACCCGCACATACGCACCGGTAATCAAGAGGATTCTGGACGAGATGCGTCCGAAGGTTCACGGTATGGTACACTGTACCGGAGGTGCCCAGACCAAGGTGCTGCATTTCGTAAGCGACGACTGCCATGTGATCAAGGACAACATGTTCCCCATCCCACCGCTGTTCCGCACAATACAGGAGGAGAGCAAGACTGACTGGTCCGAGATGTACAAGGTATTCAACATGGGACACAGAATGGAGATATATGTTGCTCCCGAGGATGCGGAGAAGGTTATAGGAATCAGCAGGAGCTTCAACATAGAGGCGCAGGTCGTAGGCCGCATCGAGGAAAGTAGGAAGGGTCTTACTATCAGGAGTGAGTACGGAGAATTCAATTACTAATACCGAGGAGTGACTACATGGATATATTAGAGAAACTGGATGGCCTTGTAAGCAGGTTTGAGGAGGTTTCCACCTTGATAACCGACCCCAGTGTCATTGCTGACCAGAAAAGGTATGTGAAGCTTACCAAGGAATGGAAGGACCTGGGCAAGATAATGGATGCCCGCAAGGAATATATGGGATGCCTGCAGAATATCGAGGATGCCAAGGAGATGATTGCCATGGAGGATGATGCGGACATGAAGGCTATGCTGCGCGAGGAAATGGCGGCAAGCGAGCAGCGCATCCCTGAACTGGAGGAGGAGATAAAGCTGCTGCTGGTTCCGGCTGACCCCGAGGACGACAAGAACATAGTAATGGAAATACGTGGCGGTACGGGTGGTGACGAGGCTGCACTGTTTGCCGGTGACCTGTTCCGCATGTACAGCAAATACTTTGAGAGCAAGGGGTGGAAGATGACTGTGTCAAACTATAACGAGGGTAGTTCGGGCGGTTACAAGGAAATAGTATGCACGGTAACCGGCGAGGGTGTCTACGGCATAATGAAATACGAGAGCGGTGTCCATCGCGTACAGCGTGTTCCCGTAACGGAGACACAGGGACGTGTACATACCAGCGCAGCAACAGTTGCGATTCTGCCCGAGGCCGAGGAATTTGACGTTGAGATTAACGAGGGTGCAATAAAATGGGATACCTTCCGCTCGTCAGGTGCCGGTGGCCAGAATGTGAACAAGGTTGAATCGGGTGTACGTGCCCGTTACATCTGGCGCAACCCCTTCACCAACGAGGATGAGGAAATCCTTGTCGAGTGTACGGAAACTCGCGATCAGCCGAAGAACAAGGAGCGTGCACTGGCGCGTCTGCGTACTTTCATCTACGACAAGGAGCACCAGAAATACCTGGATGATATAGCAAGCCGTCGCAAGACAATGGTTTCAACGGGTGACCGCTCTGCAAAGATCCGTACTTACAACTACCCCCAGGGGCGTGTGACGGATCACCGCATAGGCTACACTATCTACAACCTGCCTGCATTCATGGACGGTGACATCCAGGACTGTATAGATCATCTGATTGTTGCGGAGAATGCCGAGAGGATGAAGGAGAGCGAACTGTAGGAGTAATATAACTTAATTCTGAAATACCATGACAAAAGAAGAACTTATCAGGAACATATTTGCGAAGAAATCCTTCCTGTGCGTAGGTTTGGACACGGATATAAAGAAGATTCCCGGACATCTGCTGAAAGAAGAGGATCCAATCTTTGCTTTCAACAAGGCTATCATCGATGCAACTGCGCCTTATTGCATTGCTTACAAGCCGAACCTTGCTTTCTACGAGGCATTTGGCGTAAAGGGGATAATGGCTTTCGAAAAGACGGTAAGGTATCTTCAGCAGAATTACCCCGACCAGTTTATCATTGCAGATGCCAAGCGCGGCGACATAGGCAACACCAGTGCATTGTATGCCAGGACTTTCTTTGATGAATATAATCTGGATGCCGTGACTGTTGCACCGTATATGGGTGAGGACAGTGTCAAGCCTTTCCTGACAGAGGGCAAAGAGGGCAAGACGCACTGGGTGATACTGCTGGCATTGACAAGCAACAAGGGCAGCCATGATTTCCAACTGCTGCGCACAAGGGACACGGAGGGCCAGGGACCTGACACCGAGGTAATGCCGCTGTACGAGCGCGTACTGCGCAGGAGCCAGGAGTGGGCAGATGACACGAGGATGATGTATGTGGTCGGTGCTACTCAGGGCAAGGCTTTCGAGGCAATCCGCAAGATTGTACCCAAGAATTTCCTGCTGGTGCCCGGCATCGGTGCACAGGGAGGCAGCCTTGAGGAGGTTTGCAAGTACGGAATGAACAGGGATTGCGGACTGATTGTAAACAACAGCCGTGCAATAATATACGCAGACAATACCCCTAACTTTGCAGCAGTAGCCGGAGAAAAGGCAAGGGAAATGCAGCAGCAGATGGCTTGCGAACTGGCAAAACTGGCTTTATAATAATTGATGATGGAATTCAGCGCACAAATGATAGCAGACCTCGTAGGAGGTACGATTACAGGTGACCCGCAGGTCAAGGTAAACGATTTTGCCAAAATTGAGGAAGGCAGGCCGGGGTGCATAAGTTTCCTGTACAACGACAAATACGAGAACTATCTCTATTCTACACAGAGCAGCATTGTTCTGGTGAACAGCAATATCGAGCCTAGGCAGGATGTCAGTGCTACACTGATCAAGGTTGCCGATGCACGCGGGGCGGTAACCAAGCTGCTGCAGGTATACGAGAGCATGAAGCCTAGGAAAGTGGGTATATCAGAACTGGCATTTGTAGATTCTACGGCAACAATAGGCAAGGATGTCTATTTGGCTCCATTCGTGGCGATAGGTCCCGGTGCAAGGATCGGTGACGGGTGCGTACTGCATCCTCATGCCACTGTCGGAGCTAATGCTTCGGTAGGCGAAAACACCGAGATATATTCCAACGCCGTAGTATATCACGACTGCCGTGTGGGCAGGCGCTGCATACTGCATGCAGGCTGCGTGATAGGTGCTGACGGATTCGGATTCCAGCAAACGGAAAACGGCTATGAGAAGATACCACAGATTGGCATTGCCATCATCGAGGATGATGTGGAGATAGGTGCCAACACCTGCGTGGACCGTGCTGTGATGGGTGCTACGGTGATTCACAGCGGCGTAAAGCTGGATAACCTGGTACAGATAGGACATAACAACGAAATAGGTTCCCACACCGTAATGTCTGCCCAAGTGGGAATAGCCGGAACGACGAAGGTCGGTGAGTGGTGTATGTTTGGCGGCCAGGTAGGTGTTGCCGGCCAGTGTACTATTGCCGACAAAACCCTTGTAGGGGCACAGTCCGGCATACCAAACACGGTGAAAAAGCCCGGGCAGATGCTGATGGGCACACCTGCAATAGATCAGCGCCGCTGGTGGAGGGCTCAGGCTGTAGTCAAGCAACTGCCTGACATGTGGGCGGAACTGAACAGCATGAAGAAGGAGATTGAGGCTCTGAAAAAGGAATTAAACAAGGAATGACATGAAACAACTGACACTGTCAAGGGGATTCTCGCTTTCAGGAAAGGGACTGCACACCGGTCTGGAAATGACCGTGACGTTCCTGCCTGCGCCAGCAGGGCACGGATATAAGATATGCCGGACCGACATGGTGGGCAGGCCCGTATTGGATGCATTGGCAGAAAACGTAATTGACACGACCCGAGGCACAGTACTGGGAAACGGGCAGTTTCGCTGCAGTACGGTGGAACATGCCTTGAGTGCATTGTATTCTGCCGGCGTTGACAATGTCCTGATCGAGGTAAACGGACCTGAATTCCCTATTTTGGACGGTAGTGCCGAGCCTTATATAACCAACCTGCGCAAGGTCGGCCTGACGGCACAGGACATGGAGAAGAAATGCCTGGAAATAAAGGAGCCCATGGAGGTTCGTGACGATGAGACTGGATCGACTGTATCTGTACTGCCTGCAAAGGATTTCCGCCTGACGGTGACCATTGATTTCAACAGCGAACTGCTTCCCATGCAGACGGCAAGCCTGAGCAGCATGAAGGACTTTGCACGTGAAATAGCCAGTGCACGTACATTCGTATTCGTCCGTGACATACAGCCTCTGCTGAACCTTGGACTTATCAAGGGCGGCGACTTGGAGAATGCCATTGTCATATATGAGACCGAGACATCGCAGGAGAACATGGACAAGCTGTGTCAGTTGACCGGTGTGGGACATTATGATGCAACTGAACTGGGCTATATGCAGTATAAGCCACTGGTTTGGGAAAACGAACCTGCACGCCACAAACTGCTTGACCTGATTGGCGACCTGTCACTGGTTGGCATGCCTATAAAAGGGCATATCGTGGCAACAAAGCCCGGTCATACGATAAACAACATATTTGCCCGAAAACTGAGAAAACTGATATAATCGTTACTCGTAAAAACACTAAATTACATGATTAGTCCATTAGCATACATTCATCCCGAGGCAAAGATAGGTGATAACTGCGAGATCGGTCCTTTCTGCTACATTGACAGGAATGTCGTGATAGGAGACAACAACAAGCTGATGAATAGCGTGACAGTCCTGTACGGAGCACGCATCGGCAAAGGTAACACCGTATTTCCCGGCGCAGTAATAGGCGCTGTTCCCCAAGACCTGAAATTTGTGGGAGAGGAGACGACTGCGGAGGTAGGCGACAACAACACCATCCGCGAGAATGTTACTATCAACAGGGGAACTGCTGCAAAGGACAGGACCGTAGTGGGCAGCAGGAATCTTCTGATGGAAGGAGTACACATCGCCCACGACTGTATCATAGGCGATGAATGTATCATAGGCAACGGAACGAAACTGGCAGGTGAGGTTATCGTGGATGACAAGGCTATTATTTCTGCAAACGTGCTGGTACACCAGTTCTGCCGTATCGGTAGCTACTGCATGATAGGTGGAGGCACGCGCACGTCACAGGACATACTGCCCTACTCCATGATTGCCCGTGACCCTGCTGCTTTCTGCGGTCTGAATACCGTGGGATTGCGCCGCCGGGGATTTGACAGGGATACAATCGACACGATACACAAGGCATATCAGACGATTCTGCAGGGTACGGGATTGCTGAAGGATTTGCTGGAACGTGTTGAGACCGAACAGCCTAACAGTCCAGAGATAGCATATATCCTGGAGTTTATCCGTACCAGCAAACGTGGATTTATCAGGTAGGACAATTCCCGAACTACGAACAGATGTAATGAAACCGCTGCTGGTTGTCATAGTTGGCCCCACAGCCGTAGGTAAGACGGAACTTACACTTCAGTTGGCAGAAAGGATGAAATGTCCTGTACTGAACTGTGACTCGCGCCAGATCTACAGGGGTATGAGCATCGGGACAGCCTCTCCGACCGAAGAACAGCTGGCACGTGCCAAGCATTATTTTACCGGTATGCTGGACCTGGAGGAGTATTACAGTGCCGCCAGGTACGAACAGGATGTACTGACGCTTACGGCTGAGTTGTTCTGTAAGCATAATGCCCTGCTGCTTTCTGGCGGCAGCATGATGTATATTGATGCCGTGTGCAATGGCATTGACGTTATTCCAAGGGTCAGTGAGGAAATCCGCTGCCAATTAAAAGAAAAACTGGAACATGAAGGCCTGGAGCCTTTGCTGGAGGAACTGAGATTACTGGATCCTGACCATTACGAGACGGTTGACCGCAAGAACGGCAAAAGGGTCGTGCATGCACTGGAGGTGTGCTACTCCACAGGCAGGCCGTACTCAAGCTTCCTGACTCGCAGGACATTGCGAAGCGACGGAACGGAAGCAAGCACTACCGAAAGGCCTTTCCGTATACTAAAGATCGGGTTGCAGAGACCTCGCGAGGAACTGTTTGCAAGAATTAATGCCCGTGTGGACGGGATGATTAATGCCGGTCTCCTGCACGAGGCGTCGCTACTGTATCCCAAACGTGAGTTGAATGCACTGAATACCGTTGGATACAAGGAGATGTTCAAGGTAATCGATGGGGAATGGGAACTGACGATGGCTACAGAGAGACTAAAAAAGAACACACGCGTGTATGCGAAGAAGCAAATGACATGGTTCATGCACGACAAGGACATACATTGGTTCCATCCCGATGATATAGAGAATATATGGTCATTAATTAACGAGAATATATAATCCAAATATGAAACCGCTGAAAGCCTTTTGGAAATCCTTAAATGAAAACAGGAGAAAGATATACTCTGGCCCATGGTACAGGAAAATAGTTGTCTGGACTGCAACATTCATTGTATCAATAGTGCTGTTCCTGCTTGCCGTGGACTGCAATTTCCTGTGGTTGTTCGGGCGTTCACCGGGTTTCTCGGATATTATGAATCCCCCGTTGAATGTGGCAAGCGAGGTCTACAGCGCTGACGGGGTACTGATGGGGAAATATTTCAACGAACTGCGTACGCCGGTAACTTACGACGAGATTTCCCCAAAACTGGTTGCTACTCTGATAAGTACCGAGGATGAGCGTTTCTACCAACACCACGGAATAGACTATACCGGACTGCTGGCAGCAGTTAAGGACATGACCAGGGGACGTGCACGAGGTGCAAGCACGATAACGCAGCAGCTGGCAAAAAACCTGTTCCGTGTAAGGACGCAATACAGCACAGGTCTGTTCGGAAAGATTCCTGGACTGAAGATATTGGTCGTCAAGGCAAAGGAATGGATAGTGGCAACGAAGCTGGAGATGGTCTATGATAAGGAAGAAATCTTGACAATGTATTTCAACACCGTAGACTTCGGAAGCTGTGCTTTCGGCATCAAGACAGCATCAAAGAAATACTTTAGCACGACACCTGACAAGATAACATGGGAGCAGGCGGCGACACTGGTTGGACTATTGAAGGCGACCAGCACATACAACCCCATAATCAACCCTGGTAAGAGCCTGGAACGACGTAACGTGGTCCTGCAGAATGCGTTTGACCATAACGTAATCACAATTGACGGGAAAGTTGCAACACAGCAGGTTTTGGACAGCCTGAAAAGCACTCCGATCACCTTGAAGGAGCAGGGACTGGAAAGCACATATGACGGGATAGCGCCTTATTTCAGGCAGGCTCTGGTCAGTTACATAGACAAGCTCTGTGAAATGGGTGAGATATCGGGCTGCGACGAGGAGACCAAGCTGGACATATACGCTGACGGGCTAAAGATCTACACGACAATAGACTCGCGTATGCAGAAATATGCCGAAGAGGCATGCCTGAACCAGATGAAGCGAATCCAAGGCAATTTTGACGGACACTGGGGCAAATCAGCACCATGGGTCGACGAGGCAGGCCGTGAACTTCCCGACTTTATAATGGACATTGCCAAGAAGACCGGCAGATACAAATATCTGTCCGCGAAATATCTTGACAACAAAGACAGCATAGAAGCAGATTTGAACAGACCGCATAAAGTCAAGCTGTTTTCGTACGGAGGCAAGATTGAGAAGACCATGAGCACTCTGGACTCCATACGCTACATGGTCAGGTTCATGCATTGCGGCCTTGTAGCGATGGAACCTGATACCCGTGAGGTGAAGGCATGGGTCGGAGACATTGATTTCGGCTCATGGAAGTACGACAAAGTGACTGCCCAGAGGCAGGCGGGATCGACCTTCAAGCTGTTTGTGTATACCGAAGCCATGAATCAGGGAATGACACCAAACAGTACGGAAACGGACAGCTATATCTCGTATCAGGACACCGATGCCAACGGAAATCCTACGACATGGGCTCCCCATAACGCAGACGGCATATACACGAACAGAAGCTATACCCTGAAAAGGGCTTTTGCGAAGAGCATAAATACCATTGCCGTAAAAACCGGTATGAAAGTAGGAATACACAACATTGCAGAAACGGCACACAGGATGGGCATCCAAAGTCCGCTGAACGAGACACCGTCACTAAGTCTCGGCAGCAGTGATGTAACCCTTATGGAACTGGTAAACTCTTACTGTACAGTTGTTGATGACGGAATATACAACATGCCGATAATGATTTCGAGAATCGAGGATCACAACGGCAACGTGATATACGAATCCAGGCTGACAAACGAGAGGGCTATTCCAGCAGAATCTGCAGATATGATGAAAACGATGTTGCAGGGCGGCATGAAGGGAGAAGGCGGAACAATCAGCTCGCTATGGTCATGGGTCGGCAAATTCACAGGCAGTACGGAATTCGGCGGCAAGACAGGAACCAGCAACAACCACTCGGATGCATGGTTCGTGGGGGTATCGCCAAAACTGGTTGGCGGCGTCTGGGTAGGAGGTGAATATCGTTGTATACATTTCCGCAGCGGAAAACTGGGTCAGGGAAGCAGGACAGCGCTTCCTGTCTTTGGAGAATTCATCGGAAAAGTGCTGTCCGATCCCGCTTTCTCGAAATACAAGCGCCGCTTTGACGGCACAACAGGCTATGACATTGATTTTGAGGAACCTGACACCACGGCAACCGATACTCTTGCAATCGACTCGGTAGCAGTACTGCCGGAACCTGCTACCGATGACATAAAGTGTCCAATTGACACATCGACTTTGCACATCCAATAATTGGAGTTAACCTTTCTTTTGCATTTTATTTGTTAATTTCTCTTAAACGGGAGATGCTAATGTTAATGTCTTTACGTTTTTTATAAGAAAAAACTTAAATTTGCTTACACCAAGTGCGTAAAATGTAAAAAAACAACAATAAACTAAAACTAAGCGTATGAGAAACCGTTTAAACAAATGGAGCAAGCACACTACAGCTGTCGTGTGTCTCTTGGCTCTCGGCGGGGCTTTCGCTGGATGTAGTGATGACTATGAACTGGACGAGGTGAAACCCTCGTATCTGAACGAAAGCATCTACGAAACCCTCGTAAGCAGCCAAAACCACGAGTACTATCTCAGGCTGATTGCTGACCCGGAGTTGAACTCCGGCCTACAAGAGGGCGAAACACCTGAGCTGGTTGAGATCCTGAAGAGAACAGGTTCCAGAACAGTATTCGCAGCAGATGATGATGCATGGAAGGCATTTTTCCAGGCAAATGCACAGTTGCCGGCAAGTAACCCCTGGCACAATGCAACATGCTATGAGTATCTGTCCAAGGCGCAAAAGCTGCTCCTCCTGAATACCAGTATGCTGCCGAATGCCATTGTCATGGAAAATCTGGCAAGCAGCACTGGAATCAAACCGACACGAGGAGAAACCCTGCGTCACATGACAAAGGCTGCTCCAACTGACACAATTTCATTGGTAGCTATTTCTGATTTGTTCCAGACAAGATGGTCCGAAGCAAAGCAGAAGCAGCCTGTAGGCGAGAGCAACCATCCTGAAGTCGACCAGTGGGCACGAATCAAGAACGGAGTAATCTACACACCTGAGAGCAAGATCCTGATGTCTCAGGACAGTTCTCAGTCCATGATGATTCACTTTACAAACGAATACATGTCCAGGAATCAGATTACGGATAACGATTTCCGTATCCTGATGAACGGAGAGACACGTTCAACGGGCGACGTACACATCTATGACGCCAAGCTTGACAGCGCGGACATTGTCTGTCAGAACGGATATCTCGAATATACCGCCAAGCCACTGGTGCCGCTTGCCAATATGTCGGAAATTCTCCGCACCAATGGGGAGACGAACATCTTCAGCCATATAATGGAGCGCTTCTCTGTTCCTTTCCACAGCACAGAACTGGCACGCCAGTACCGCCAGCTGCATCCTGAATTCAAGGAGACAGATACACTGTATGTGAAGCGCTATTATTCTGAACGCTCGTATGGTTCCACATCGTCCTATAACCGTGAGATACGCAAGGACTGGAAGGGACGCCTGTTTGCCAACGACGGACTTGCCATTCTGAAATTCGATCCGGGATGGAACGCATATTTCCCATACGGAAAAAATGCAACTCAGGATTTGGGTGCACTTTTTGTTCCCAGCGACAATTCGATGCTCAAGTATTTCCAGGATGGTGGCGGACGTGTCCTGATTGAGGAATATACCAAGGACCCGTACAACCCTGCTGAATATGGCACAGACGAAGAGGGTCTGAACAAGCTGTTTGATGATATTGACCAGATTCCATTGACGAACATGGCAAAAATCATCAACCATGGTATGTTCAAGAGTTTCGTCGAATCAGTACCTTCGAAGATGCTGAAGCTGAGTGAGGCTGACTCACAGGAGGACATCTTCAGCGAGGAAGATACCAGGATGGAAAGCGATGGAGGTAATATCCATACCGTTAAACTTGCATGTAACGGTCCCGTATATATAATGAATAATGTATATACTCCTTCGGACTTTGACTGTGTTGCCACACCTGCATTTATCAAGAAGGCATCTGACAACAAGATCATGTATTGGTCAATCTACTCGGACAAGGACCTGGGAAGCAATGCTATCATGGGTATAAACTATTATGCATACCTGAAGGCCATGAAAAGCTGCTTCACGTTCTTCCTGCCTACTGACAAGGCATTGAAGTATAACTATGATCCCATGAGCTTCTCTTCCAACGGATTAGGACGTGTAATGCGCATGCTGTATACAGGTAAGGGAAATTTCCCGTTTGTAAACGGCTCTGCCAAGACTCAGAAGGATGAGGAGGACCCAAGCATCACATGGTATGTACTTTCCAATTACGACGTCAATGCCGGTGTTATCGGCAAAAACCAGACATTGCAAGGCGTAACACAGGGCGAGATCGTGAACCGCCTGCGCCAGATGCTGGAACATAACACTATCGTACACGAGACATTGGGCACAGACTATTATAACAACAACGGACGCCTGGTTCCATTTATCAACGAAGCAGAAGACGAGTTCTACCTGTCAAAGAACGGAATGGGAATCAGGGTTATCCGCGACAATGGCCAGGTAGTTGCCGCTCAGGGAGGATTCCAACTTGAAAACCAGCGTGAGTTTGAGGTTGAGGATCCACTTGACGATGCTGCCTACAGCCAGGGCGTACTTTGTGCAAAGGTACAGGCATTCGGTGACTACAAGAACGGATACACGTTCACGATGAATGCCCCATTGATTCCTGCGGCACGTTCTGTATGGAGTGTATTGTCCAATGTTCCTCGTGGATTCAGCGGCAGTCAGCAGTCCGAAGCAGAAGGCGCTGCCGAGAACAATCCATATCAGAAGTTCTACGAGATCTGTGACCATCCCGGCATTGACCTTGATCAGGTTATCAAGAAATCCGGTCTGGTTGACGAAACAAAATATGATATCAACAATGCAGCACAGAGAAAACAGCTGACTGCTGCCATCGCAAAATATTCGACATTCGAAGACAAGCAGGGAGTTGATTACAACGTAAGTTTCTGGCAGAACTACAATTACACCATATTCGCTCCGACAAACGAAGCAATGGACAATGCATACGCATACACTTATACTGACGAAAAGGGTGAGCATCAGTTCCCGACTTGGGAGGATATCATCAATGACTTTGACAACTGTGAAAAGGATGATGAAGGAAACTTAATCCACAGGGAGGATTCACTCCGTCTTCAGGCTAATATTGTATGGCTGACTAACTTTGTCCGTCTGCATTTTGCCGACAACAGTGTTTTCGCAGATAAGTCCAACCATGACTATGAGATGATCTCGAACAGCTTTGACAATCAGCACAACGTCTTCACAAAGCTGTATGTAAAGCGTCAGAACGGAGTGCTCTATGTTTCTACCAAGAAGGACAGCGGATACTCAGAAACCGTACCTGAGGTTACCGTTAATGGAAATATACATAATGTAAGGAACATTATGACATGTGACCGCAGTTGCAGCCAACGCGTAAAGAAGGCTGTGTCATTAAATGGCATAACTGTCGATGGCAGCAACTATGCCGTCGTTCACATGATAGACGGCTTCCTTATGCCCGAGAGGCCAGATTTCTCAACAGAGGCAAGACTGTGTAACTACATTGAGAAATTCAAAATCCGATAAATACTATTACCATGAATAAAATAATAAAAATGTTTCTGCTTGTGGGAGTGGCAATGATGGCACTTCCCGCAAATGCACAGACGCGTATTTCCGGTACTGTATCGGATGCTATAGACGTTATCATCGGCGCCAACGTAAAGGAGGTCGACAAGAATAACCGTACTGTAAACGCCTGTGTTACTGACTTCAATGGTAACTTTACCATGTCTATCAAGGACAGGAAGAACAATCTGGTCATTTCCTATATCGGTATGAAGACCGCTGTTATTCCCCTGGCAGGTAAGACTGTATTCAAGATTACCCTGCAGGACAACGTAAAGACCATAAAGGAGGTACAGGTTACTGCCAAGAAGATGGCAGCAACTACCGGCCTTGACATTCCTGCACGCGAGTTTGCAGGTGCCGTACAGAAATTTGACATGGCAGATTTGGATGGTCTGGCATTCACATCAGTAGACGAGGCGCTGCAGGGACAGATTGCCGGTCTGGACATTGTTGCGAACTCGGGTAACGCCGGTGCTGGTACGACAATGCGTCTGCGCGGTACATCTACGCTGAACGCAGGTAGCGGACAGCCCCTGATTGTCGTAAACGATCATATCCAGGAACTTCCCGAGGATGCAATGAACGGTGTTGACTGGGGTGACCTCGACAACGAGGAACAGTTCTCTACCCTTCTGAATGTAAACCCCGAGGACATCGAGAGTATTACAGTCCTGAAGGACGGTGCTGCAGCCAAGTGGGGCGCCAAGGGTTCGAACGGTGTAATCGAGATCAAGTTGAAGCGTGGTAAGAGAGGTCCTACCAGCGTTACCTTCAACTACAAGTTCACAGGTACATGGCAGCCATCCGGATACAGGATGCTGAATGGTGACGAGTACACTATGTATATGAAGGAGTCCCTGTTCAATCCAAAGAATGGTTGGGATACGGAAATTCCTGAACTGGAGTATCCAAAGAACAAGTACGATTACATCTACAACAACTACAACAAGAATACCGACTGGGTCGGTGCTGTTAATCAGTTTGGTGCTGAGCATCATTTCTACGTAACTCTGTCCGGTGGTGGTGAAAAGGCTACTTTCCGTATCGGTGCAGGTTACGACACCAACCAGGGTACTAACATTAACCAGAGTTTCAACCGTTTCAGCACTACAACGGCTTTGGACTACTGGATCAGTGATCGCATCAAGTTCAGCGTGAACATGCCTCTGACGTTCTCGACACGTCACAACAACAGCGTTGCAAACACTGCAAATGCAAAAGCCTACAAGGCAATGCCCAATATGAGCATATATGAGTGGCAGGGCATGGTTGATGAATATGGTAACCCGATTACTGATGAATACGGTAACCAGATCTATGCTCAGACAAACAATTACTTCAACATGCTTCCAGTGGCAGCAAATCTGGGTGCCGGCTCTGCTACACGTCTTGACAATACTGGCTCATATACTTCATGGGAGTTGCGTGACATGTTCAGCAACGGTAACCCCATTGCATATGCCAACTACTGCAACGACAGGCAGAAAACATATGACCTGCATCCGCAGTTCTCGCTGGAATACAAGCTTCTTGGCAAGGAGAGCGACCAGTGGCGTCTGAACTATGTTGCTGACGTTCAGCTGGACATCTACAACAAGAGTGATGAGTCATTCACACCGTCATACCTGACAAATATGCCTTGGGTATATGGCGGCGACAACACAAACGGCCTGGGTTCCAACAACCGTAACTATGTATCCAACAGCGAATACAAGTCATTACAGTTCTCGACACGTCATGACCTGCGCTTCTACAGTGCATTCAAGAACAAGGACCACAGTCTGAGCGGTCTGGCACGTTTCGAGATGCATACAGGTAACAGTAACAGCCAGTATGTGAGCAAGTGGAACCTTCCTGACGGTGTTACAGATCCGACCTCGGACGGTATGCTGACAGGTGCAAGTGCCGGTAACGGTACATGGCGCGGACAGAGCTTCTATTTCCAGGCTCACTACTCGTACAAGTCAAAGTATAACTTGGACGCAAGCGTACGTATTGACGGTAGCACCAACTTTGGTTCAGGTAACAAATACGGAACCTTCCCGTACTTTGCTGCACGTTGGAACATTTCCGACGAGGACTGGATGAAGTGGTCCAAGAAATGGCTGTCCATGCTGGCAATACGTCCTACAATCGGTATATACGGTAATGGCAACATCGGTAGCAACAACCAGTATAACCGCTATGGTTCGTCCGGCAAGTACAACGGTCATGACGTTATCGTTCCCGAGAACCTCTCATTGCAGAGCATCAAGTGGGAAAGAAGTACTATATGGAACATTGGTTTCAACATTGGATTCCTGGATGACCTGATTACTGCCGAGCTGGAAATATACGGCAAGCGCACAAAGGATCTGCTTATCAGCAATATCCGTATACCAAGTGCCAACGGATTCTCGTCACTGGCGATGATCAACGGTGGCCAGATGTACAACAAGGGTTGGGAATTGAATATCTCGACAGCCAAGTTTGCAAAGGTTGGCAAATTCAGTATGAAGGCACGTCTCAACTTCTCGCAGAACTTTAATGAAATCGAGGAATTGAACAGCCTGTATCTGGAATCTGTAAACGGTTCGGAGAGCTGGCAGCCTACAAACCAGTCTTGGAACAGGCGTGTACAGATCGGCAATGCCCTGGGTTCTATCTACGGTCTGC
>OMQX01000026.1 GCA_900313335.1 uncultured Prevotellaceae bacterium | reverse complement strand
CGTTTGTATAAAACGATATCGAAGGATGACGCTGAGACAAAGCCTTGGCCATAGTACCCTTCGGAATATGGAAGAAAGCATATATCTCACCTTTCTGCATAGCCTCACGCGCCTCGTGGAACGAAGGATACCTGGCAACCAGTTCCGTCTCCGCCATTGCATCCAGCGTACGTACCAATGAACGTGATACCGTAGTATTATCCTCGTCCACCAGACCTGCGGGCAGGTTTACAGGAAGCCCGTCACCCATTACCGTGGTAAACAGGATTATACTTGTAACAGGCACAATGAACATACTGAACAGAAACATCGGCCTGCGCGAGAACATATGCATCTCACGGTGAGCAATCAGCCAGATTTTTGTCAGTACATTCCTTATGGTCATACCCCTAATCACTTATCCTTCTCGATAACACCACTCATGCCGGATACGATACCCTCGACCTTATCTGTCGGAGTAATACGTACCTCGAACACCTTCAGGTCAATGCCATCCAAAGCCTTAGTTGCCTTCCATGCAGCAAAGTTACCCACATTCTTGATACGGGTAACCTTAGCCTTTACCGTCTTGTTGATACCCGGTACAAATATATTGCATATCTTACCGTTACTGAACCGCTGCAACTTGTCCTCGCGAACGTTGAACGTAAACCACACCTTGTCAACCATTGCAACATTCATGACAGGAGCTCCACTACCGACCAGTTCACCCACATGAGGGAATATCTCCGTCACCATGCCGTCAGCAGCAGCAGTCAGTACCGTTTCACTAACATAGCTCTTAACCTCGTCCACAGCACCCTGAGCACGATTAACCTGAGCAGCAGCAGCAGCCCTATCCTCAATACGGGCACCCTCCTTTGCCATCTCATACTGACTTTCTGCAGCAATGACTGTTGCCTTTGCTGCATCATACTGAGCCTTTGCCTCGTCACGCTTCTGTTCCGGCAGTACGCCATTCCCGAACAGACGTTCAACACGCTGGTAAGTTTTCTCAGCAATATCAAGACCAGCCTTTGCCTTCTGATACAACTCGTATGCACCCTGCACCTCCTGGCGACGAGCACCGTTCATAGCCTTTGACTCAACAGCCTCCGCCATACTGCGGGCAGCAGTAGCCTGAGTCAGCTTGGCATCAACCTCCGGAGCCTCCATTATGGCCAATGTATCACCCTTCCTTACCATTTGGCCCTCCTCGACACGCAGTTCCAGAACACGCGAAGGCACCTTCGAACTTACACGATACTCACTCGTTTCGGCCTCACCCTGGATTATCTCCTCCTGCTTGGGAAGGAAGAATCCCACCGTAATGACAACTAACAGCAAAACTATCAACAATGTTGTAATAACTATGATTGATGTCGATTTCGAATTCCTTGCCATAATAATATTTCCTTGCCTTATTTCGTTATTACATTATTCAACAAACCACTAATCTATTGCACCCATATTCCTGCGCAGATACAAATCAGCCAGAAGCAGGTCAATCTGCGAAGACAGATATGTATCATGTGCACTGAGCCATGCCGTCTGGGCAGCCAGCACATTACTCAAAGGTATTACGCCCTCCTTCATACCATAGTTGGCATAACGCAGGTTTTCATCCGCTACGGCCCGGCTCTTGTCAGCCACCTCCAAACGGTGCTCCGCCTCCTCAAGACGCTGCTGTGACTGCTTCACCTGCAGACGTATCTTTTCACTTACCTCGTCCATGCGCAGGCGCTGGATGTTAGCCTCGGCCCTTGCAGCACGCACCTTGTAGAAACGGTCACCCCAGGTCAGTATCGGCACATTTACGCCAACTCCTACAGCCCAGACACCTTCAAACTCCTTCCTGAATCCGTTAAACAGCGAAGGATTCGTAGCCACATAACCGCCCGTCAGGATAACCTTGGGCAGAAACTCGCTGCGCACAATCCTCACCTTCTGGTCATATATGTCACTTGCCAATGCCAGCTGTTTCAACTCCGTACGCTGTGCAACGGCAATATCCTCGTCTGCAACAGTCTTGTTCTTCAAACTGAAATCAGAACGGTTCTCGTCAGCCAAAACAAAGGTAAAATCCTCAAGACCACACTGTTGCGCCAAAAGCATCTTCAACAGCGATATACCATTGTCTGCCTGAATGATGGTCACCTCGGCCTCATTGACCTTGACCTTGACACTCAGACCGTCCGCCTTCGTAGCAAAACCCTCCTTTATCAATTCGTCCACATCGCTGTCCAGTTTCTGCACCAGTTCCAGATAGCTCTGTGCCAACTTGCGCTTACTCGTCAACTGGATAATCTTCCAATAAGTCTCATCTACGGCGACAATAACATTCTGCTGCTCCAGGTCATAACCGTTCCTGGCCAATTCCTCCTGATATTTCGTTATCTTGTGATAGGCACTGATCTTACCACCCATATACAATGGCTGAGTCACCATTGCGCTCAGTACACCCGCATTACGTGTATCAGTACGGAATGCCTCGGAAACAGTATTTCCCAACTGTCCTGCACCTGCAGCCAGTTTCTCGCCCATCCCCTGAATGCCTGCCAGTATTTTTGCCTGCATCTCCGGACTCAGGTTCTGTATTATTGGCTGTAATGTCTGTATCACTACTGGCTGCATCTGCTCGATTGCACTCGCAGTAATAGCACCGAGATTATTAAACATCGTCTTCTGTTCGTTGCTCAGCAGGGATATCTCGCGACTCGTACGCATATAACTGCCCATGGCATCCACCTTGGGAAGATAGTTTGTAGCAGCTGATTTACGGTTCCAGTGAGCCATATTGATCTTCTCGCTCGCCATCTTCAACTCCTTGTTGTTACGCAAGGCAAGTGCACGGCAACTGTCCAGCGACAAAACATCTTCCGCCTGTGCACCGCTCCCGACCAACAAGGAAGCAACAAATAACAAAAGCTTTCTTATATTCATTTTCGTTACTAAATCAAATTAACGCGGACAAAGTTACATAAAAATAAGAAGAAACCAAAATAATGCAACTCATAATAATACATTCATAATAATAATTTACTACCTTTGTTTGGACAAAACAAAACATCCACATGAAAATCGAACCCGATGACATCAGCCTTGCATCAAGGTTAAAGGAATACATGCAACGAAACAATGCAACAATCAGTACTGCAGAAAGTTGTACCAGCGGACGTATAGGAGCCACAATAACCAGCATAGACGGCTCGTCCACATATTATCAGGGAGGTATCATAGCATATCAGAACTGGATAAAGGAGCAATACCTCGATGTAACTACTCAAATGATTGAAGAACACGATGTCGTCAGCCGGGAAGTAGTCCTCCAGATGGTTGCTGCCTGTCGCCAGCGGTTCAACACCCATTATGCAATCGCAACCACAGGATACACCGGCGAGGGCAACCAACGCATACCCTCCGGAACCATCTATATTGGCTTTGCCGGCCCGACATCAACCAAAGCCATCAAGCTCACTCTTCCAAACTCTTCACGCGAGGACAATACCGCCATCGCAACCCAAACAGCAATACGCGAGTTCCTCGAATGGATAGAGAATACATAATAAAATAACACGTTTCCTCACTTTTAACTTACAAAAAGCACACCTTATTAAAGAAAAATATTACCTTTGTCGCCTGATTGAATTATAATAAGAAAATTCAGATATATGAAAAAACTTCTTCTAGGCGACGAGGCAATCGCCCTTGGTGCCATTGATGCCGGATTAAGCGGAGTATACGCTTATCCCGGAACCCCCAGCACCGAAATTACCGAATACATACAAGGCAATACCCTTGCCAAAGAGCGCGGCATACATTCCCGCTGGTGTACCAACGAGAAGACTGCCATGGAAGCAGCCCTGGGCATGTCCTTCATGGGCAAGCGTGCACTGGTTTGCATGAAGCATGTGGGCATGAATGTTTGTGCCGACCCATTTGTAAACAGCGCTATGACCGGAGTAAACGGTGGTGTTGTGGTCCTGGTAGCCGACGACCCATCCATGCACTCCAGCCAGGATGAGCAGGACAGCCGTTTTTACGGAAAGTTTGCCATGATTCCCACGTTTGAGCCCTCGAACCAACAGGAGGCATACGATATGATGGAGGCTGCATTTGATTATTCCGAGCAGCAGTGTCTTCCCGTTCTGATGCGTGTAACCACCCGTATGGCACACTCCCGTGCCGTGGTAGAGGTAAAGGAAAAGGCCCGTCCCGAGAATGGGATGAACTACAATTCCGTAGCTGCAAACTGGGTCCTCCTGCCCGCCAATGCACGTAAGCGTAACGACAAGGTTACAGCACAGCAGATACAGTTGGAAGAAGATGCGGCTAAATCAAAGTACAATAGCCTCTCCCCAGCCCTCCCCAAAGGGAAGGGAGAAAAGTGTCCTTTGGGTATCATTGCAAGCGGCATAGCATATAACTATGTACAGGAATCACTCAAGACCCTGGCGCTACAGGAGAACGGACAGGAAGTTCCCATTCTGAAGATATCCCAATACCCCTTGCCCAAGCGTCTGGTACGTGATTTGCTGAACAGTTGCGAGAAGGTAATGGTTGTGGAAGAAGGTCAGCCCTTCATCGAGGAGCAGGTTCGTGGTGTATTCGATAGCCAGAACATCCTGGGTCGTCTGACCGGCCAGCTGCCCCGCACAGGTGAGCTGACCCCGGACAACGTTGCCGCTGCGCTATCCAATGCTGGAGTAATTGCTCCCCTCGCTACAAGAGAGGTGCAGGGTGTGAGTCCGTTGGTTGTAGCCCGTCCTCCCCAACTCTGTCAGGGTTGCGGACATCGCGACGTATATACAGCGCTGAACGAAGTGCTGAAGGAGTACGAGAATCCGCGTGTCTTCGGAGACATCGGCTGCTACACTTTGGGGTTCCTGCCCCCATACAAGGCTATTCACTCCTGTGTAGATATGGGTGCCAGCATCACGATTGCCAAGGGTGCTTCGGATGCAGGTCAGTGGCCAGCTGTTGCCATCATTGGTGACTCCACCTTTACACATAGCGGTATGACTGGCCTCTTGGATGCTGTGAACGAGAAAGCCAACATCACCGTTATCATCTCGGACAACCTCACCACCGCTATGACGGGTGGTCAGGACAGTGCCGGTACCAATAAGTTCGAAGCCATCTGTCTGGGTCTTGGCGTTGAGCCCGAGCATCTGCATGTGGTAGTTCCCCTGCCCAAGAACATGCCCGAGATTACCCGCATCATCCGTGAAGAGATTAACTATAAGGGTGTCTCCGTCATCATTCCACAGCGTGAATGCATCCAGACGTTCAAGAGGAAGGCGAAAGAGAGAAAATTAAAAGATTAAAGAATTAAAAGGTTAAAAGGTTAAAAGTGGCTAACGGGCAATGGCAGACAGTATTATAAGTAAGCTTTCTATGGATTTTGCAATACGTATTGTGAAGTTCTATAGTTATCTTACTGAAGAAAAGAAAGTGTTTGTTCTGTCGAAACAACTCCTTCGTTCTGGCACAAGTATCGGAGCGAATGTTAGTGAAGGAACTTATGCACAGAGCCGAGCCGATTTCATTAACAAGATGAATATTGCTTTGAAAGAAGCCTCGGAATCTGAGTACTGGATTACCCTATTATATAAATCAGAACTTATTGATCAAAAAACCTATGATTCTTTAATTTCAGATGTCAAACAAATTATTGGAACCTTAGTAAAAATAATAAATAGCACAAAGAAGGGAAAAGAACAACCCTTTAACGTTTAACATTTTAACCCTGTAACGTTTTAACATTTTAACGTTTTAATGTTTTAACTTCATATGAAGACAGATATCATCCTTTGTGGTGTTGGGGGACAGGGAATTCTCTCTATTGCCACAATCATTGGCGAAGCAGCCATGAACGAGAACCTATATATCAAGCAGGCCGAGGTGCACGGAATGAGCCAGCGAGGCGGTGATGTGCAGAGTAACCTGCGCATCAGTTCCGACCCCATTGCCAGCGACCTGATTGCCAAGGGCAGTGCAGATGTCATCATCTCCATGGAGCCCATGGAAGCCCTGCGCTACCTGCCCTATCTCAGCAAGGAGGGATGGGTCATCACCTCCAGCGCTCCGTTTGTCAATATCCCCAACTATCCCGACATCGAGGACATCAAGGCTGAACTTTCCAAGTTGCCACACGTCATTGCCATCGACATCGAACAGATTGCCAAGGACAACCAGGTACCGCGTTCGGCCAACGTCATTCTGTTAGGCGCTGCACAGAAGGCTCTGGGTCTTGACTACGCCACACTGGAAAACGCCATCCGCAGCGTCTTCGGCCGCAAAGGCGAAGCCGTGGTCGAAGCCAACATCAAGGCCCTGGCATTGGGCAAGGCAGCTCAGAAATAGTTGATTGTTTTGTGTCGAGAGTTTAGAACGATGAAAGAAACTCCTATAAAGAAAGAGATTGTTGACGGATTGATTGCCAAGATAGGCATTCAGGATTTTGCCAAGGCTACCATCCGCGAGGTTAAGCAAGTGGCAGCTATGGCCGAGAAAGAATCGGGCATTGAGTTCATAAAAATGGAGATGGGCATACCCGGACTGCCAGCTGCCGAAGTAGGCGTGAGGGCACAGATAAAGGCGCTGCAGAACGGCATTGCCCACTCCTACCCCGACATACAGGGCTACCCCGAACTGAAGAATCAGGCATCACGCTTTGTGAAGGCGTTCGTCGGTGTGGACATTGCTGCCGAGGGCTGTGTGCCCGTCACAGGCAGCATGCAGGGAACATACGCTTCGTTCCTGACCTGTTCGCAAGCCAGTAAGCAGAAGGACACGGTGCTGTTCATCGACCCAGGCTTCCCCGTGCAGAAGATGCAGCTGCAGGTGCAGGGCGTGAAATACGAGACCTTTGACGTATATGACTACCGCGGCGAGAAGCTGCGTGCAAAACTGGAGAGCTACCTGCAGAAGGGCGACATCTGCACCATTGTGTATTCCAACCCCAACAACCCGTCGTGGGTCTGCCTGACCGAGAGCGAACTGCAGACGATAGGTGAGTTGGCTACCCAGTACGACACTATCATTATGGAGGACCTGGCATACTTTGCTATGGACTTTCGCCAGGACCTGAGTGTGCCTTTCGAGCCACCCTATCAGCCTACCGTTGCCCGATATACCGACAACTACATGCTGCTCATCAGCGGCTCCAAGGCATTCAGCTATGCCGGCGAGCGTATTGGCGTGGTGTGCATCAGCGACAAGTTGTTCCACCGTCATTACGACGACCTGGCAGAGCGGTACGAGGGTCTGCCCTTCGGTCTGGTCTTCAGCACCCGCATGCTCTATGCCCTGAGCAGCGGTACGAGCCATTCGGCACAATATGCACTGGCCGAGATGTTCCGTGCTGCTTGCGACGGTGAATACCGTTTCTGCGACGAGGTGAAGGTCTATGGCGAACGGGCGAGGAAGCTGAAGGAGATATTCTGCCGTCACGGCTTCTACATTGTATATGACAAGGACGGCGACCAGCCCGTGGCTGACGGATTCTACTTCACCATCGGCTATCCGGGCATGACCAGCGGACAGCTGGCGCGGGAGCTGATGTACTACGGCGTGAGTGCCATCTGTCTGGTTACAACAGGTTCGCATCAGGAGGGACTGCGCGTTTGCACGTCCTTCATCGAAGACCATCAGTACGCCCAGTTGGAAGAAAGGATGAAAATATTTGAAATAATGCATAATGCTTAATTTAACAACAACAGAACAATGAAAAAGAACAGATTCTTTGTGAAGGCTACGCTGGCTGTGGCACTTGCCATCTTCAGCAGCACGGCCGCAATGGGACAAGAAACAGCAAAAGCGGACTCCACCAAATCTTTTCTGGAAAAGAAATGGGTGAAGGAACTCATCAGCCGCATCAAACTGCATGGCTATGCCCAAGCCGGCTATTCGTACAACCACAACGCAATCGGCACTACCAATACTTTTGAGCTGAAGCGCGTTCTCTTCTGGGCAGAAGCACGTATCACCGACCGCTGGTCGTTTCTTTTCATGCACGACTTCTCGAGTGTCGTACAGGAATATTACACAGACTTCAGGATTACAAGAAACAAAGCCCTCACCGTCAGGGTAGGACAGTTCAAGAACGGTCTGTCACTCGAGAATCCCCTCTCCCCCACCTCTATGGAAGCCATTGACGTTTACAGCGAAGGCGTTACCTATCTGACAGGTTGCGGCAGCGACCCCCTGATGGGTGTGCAATATGGCCGTGACCTGGGTCTGTCGCTTTACGGCGAGACCAACAACGGCAAATTCCGCTACGAGCTGGACGTAATGAACGGACAGGGAATAAACAGAAAGGACGGAAATAACTTCAAGGATTTTATTCTACGACTGGAATATCGTCCCGTGAATGGTCTGAACCTGGTTGCTACCGGACAGATAGGACGCGGACATAATATTCTGACCGACGGGAAAATATCCGTTTATAATCCGACGATACAGAACGGACAGGATTATAAGCGCAACCGTTGGACCTTAGGTTTTGACTATAAAAGCAAGGCGTTTAATGCTCACGGCGAGTACCTGGAAGGCATCGACGGCGAGGTCGTAAGCCGGGGCGGATACCTGACGGGTTCCGTACCGCTGGGTACACCCAAGGTCGAATTTGTGGGCAGTTACGACTACTTCAACTATAATACAACGCTGGGATTGGATCAGCACAAGGCCATTGCCGGACTTCAGTACTGGTTTTACAAGAAATGCCGTCTGCAGGTACAGTATGTGTACAAGAGCGCTTATCTCACAGGCAAGGCGTCCGAGCCGGGCACTGAGTTTGTCCACGGCGCAAACCACGGCCTGATGTGCCAGTTACAGGTCAGATTTAATTAAAGTTTTCCTTATGTTTATAAAAGTTATCCTGACCATTATCTTTCTGGTCGTAATGGTTGGTGTGGGAGTGTACTCCCGTAAGCAGGCCAGCAGTGTCGAAGGTTTTGTACTGGGCGGACGTGCCGTAGGTCCATGGCTGACGGCCTTTGCCTTCGGAACCAGTTATTTCTCGGCCGTAGTATTCGTAGGTTATGCCGGGCAATTCGGCTGGAAGTACGGTCTCTCCAGCGCATGGATAGGTATCGGCAACGCTGTAATAGGCTCGCTGCTGGCATGGATGCTACTTGGCAGGCGGACCAAGCTGATGACCCAGCACATCGAAAGCTGCACGATGCCCGACTTCTTCGGCACCCGCTTCGGCGATCAGGGCTTGCGCGTTGCAGCCTCGATAATTGCCTTCGTATTCCTTATTCCATATACAGCAGGCGTGTATAGCGGTATATCACGACTGTTCGAGATGGGCTTCAATATACCATACGAATACTGTGTCATCATAATGTCCATACTGACAGCCGTCTATGTAATCATCGGCGGCTACAAGGCAACGGCCATGAACGACTTCATCCAGGGCATCATCATGCTCTTCGGTATCGTAGCCGTCATCATTGCCGTACTCAATGCACAGGGCGGACTTACAACCGCAGTTGACAAGCTGGCAGCTATCCCCTCTGATGCAGATCCTGCCGTGAATGGCGGCTTCGCCTCGTTGTTCGGCCCCGATCCATGGGGACTGCTGGGTGTTGTCATCCTGACATCGCTGGGCACTATGGGTTTGCCGCAGATGGTCGGAAAGTTCTACTCTATTACCGACGAGAGCGCAATCAGGCGAGGCACCGTCATCAGTACCGTCTTTGCCCTCATCGTGGCTGGCGGCTGTTATTTCTTGGGTGGTTTCGGCCGTCTGTACGAACCTGTCATAAACCAAGCAACGGGCAAGATAGCCTTCGACTCCATCATACCCGCCATGCTCATAACATTGCCAGACATCCTTATTGCCCTTGTGGTACTGCTGGTATTGAGTGCATCCATGTCTACACTAGCATCCCTGGTGCTGACGTCCAGCTCAACGATGACCCTCGACCTCATCTATCGCGACAAGAAATCCCTGCCCGGCGAGGTAGAGGAAGGAACCATCGACGATATCGTGGCCGAGAAGACAGAACGCCGCAAGGTTGTCGTGATGCGCGTACTGATTGTATTCTTCATCGTCATCTCCCTGATGATTGCACTCAACCCGCCCACCTTCATTGCCCAGTTGATGGGTATCTCATGGGGTGCTTTGGCCGGTGCCTTCTTAGCTCCCTTTATGCTGGGTTTATACTGGCGTGGCGTTACCCCGATATCTGTATGGGCATGTTTCATCTGGGGCGTAGGCCTTACCGTTATTAACATGCTCCTTGGCAACCCCGTCAACCCAATCAACTGCGGTGCCATTGCAATGCTGGGAGGATTCCCCGTAGTGCTGCTGGTCAGTCTCTTTACCAAGAAACTGCCTGCTGACGACGTAAACCGTATGTTCAGGTGCTATGAGAAAGATAAGGCATTAAAAGATTAAAAGATTAAAAGATTAAAAGGTTGGAACGTTGTAAGGTTAAAGAATAATTGTTTGTCCAAACGCAGTTTTTTTTGTAATTTTGCATGGGATACAACCTAAATATAAAGAAAACCAATGACTTGGAATCAGAACAAAGAGTGCATGAGTCGCGATGAGATGAGCGCGCTGCAGGGCAAACGCCTGCACAAGATTGTGGAATATGTATACCACAACGTCCCCTTCTATCGCAACAAATTGCAGGAGATGGATATCCGGCCTGACGATATTCAGACAATCGAAGATATCAAGAAACTCCCGTTCACAACGAAGAAGGACCTGAGGGACAACTATCCTTTTGGTCTCCAGGCAGCACCTCAGAGCGAGATTATCCGCATACACGCCTCAAGCGGTACGACAGGCAACCCTACCATCGTGGGATATACACGCAAGGATATAGGTATATGGAGCGAGTGTATGGCACGCTGTCTGACGGCATATGGGGTGACACGCGATGACATCTTCTCTGTAGCTTACGGCTACGGTCTGTTCACGGGCGGCTTGGGTGCCCACTACGGTGTGGAGCACATTGGTGCGTCTTGTATCCCTGCAGGAACAGGTAACACAGAGAAGCACCTGAAGCTTATACGCGACCTGGGTATCACAGGTCTGGCATGTACCCCTTCCTACGCCCTGTATCTGGCTGAGACAATGGATAAACTGGGTATCAGCAAGGAAGACCTGAAACTGCGTGTAGGTGCCTTCGGTGCCGAGCCTTGGACGGAAAGCATGCGTCAGGAGATTGAGGCCCGTCTGGGGCTTAAGGGATTCAACATTTACGGACTTTCCGAGATTATGGGCCCCAGCGTCAGCTACGAATGCCAGATGCAGAACGGCTCACATATCAACGAAGACCATTTCTATCCCGAAATCATCAACCCCGTGACCTTCGAGCCGCTGCCCGCAGGACAGACAGGCGAATTGGTATTCACCACACTTACCAAGGAAGGCATGCCCGTACTGCGCTACCGTACCCGCGACCTCTGCTGCCTGTTGCCAGGCACCTGTGACTGCGGCCGCACCAACGTCCGCATGGGACGTATCCAGGGCCGTTCAGACGACATGCTTATCATCCGCGGTATCAACGTATTCCCGTCACAGGTGGAGAGCGTTATCCTCTCATTGCCCGAATTCGCACCTCACTATCTGCTGGTTGTGGATCGCGTCAACAACCTCGACACCCTGCAGGTACAAGCCGAATTGCGCCAGGAGGTATTTACCTCTACCTTCGATACACCTGCTGCCGTCGAGGCTCTGGAGAAGAAACTGGCTGCCAAGCTGAAGAGCGTACTCAGCATCGCCGCAAAGGTTCAGCTGAAGGCACCCGGTTCCATAGAGCGCAGTCAGGGCAAGAGCGCCCACGTGATAGATAAGCGTAAACTCTAAATCTCTTAAACTCTTAAACTCTTAAACTCTTAACCTAATAACCCCAAACATGACCATACATCAGTTATCCATCTTCATCGAGAACCGTTCGGGCACACTTATCAAGGTTCTCGAGGCTCTGAAAGAAGCAAATATTCAGATTATAGCCTCTACTATTGCCGATACGGCAGAGTACGGAATCCTGCGTATCGTATGTGCCGAACCGCAACGTGCATGCGAGGAACTGAAGAAGGCGGGCATAGCCGTTGCCATTTCCGAGGTCTTTGCTTTGCAGCTTGACAACAAGCCCGGAGGTGCAGCAGATGTCATCACGCTGTTCAGCAAGGCAGGCATCAGCATTACATACATCTACAGCTTCCTGTATGGCGGCAAGGGCATCCTTGTATTCCGTACCGACAATACCGAACTGGCACGCGAGACCATCACACGCAACAACCTGCCCTTCATCGACGAGAAAGCACTCGCCATATAAGCGCAAAGTAACCCTCTAACGTTTTAACTTTCTAACCTTTTAACTCTCTAACCCTTTAACGTTTTAACATGGACGTAAATTCACAATACCTCCACCCACAATACGAGACCCTCTCACGCGAGGAAATCAACAAACTGCAGACGCAACGCCTGCAAGAGACAGTCAACAGATGTGCGAACGTACCTTTCTATGCCCGTAAATTCAAGGAAATGGGCATCAACGCCCAGGACATCAAATCGCCCGAAGATGTACGCAAGCTGCCCTTCACCACCAAGCAGGACCTTCGCGACAGCTACCCCTTCGGACTTGCAGCAGTTCTCCTGGACAAATGCACACGCCTGCATTCCAGCAGCGGCACTACCGGCAACCCAACCGTCATACTGCATACACAGAACGACCTCGAAGAATGGGCAAACCAGGTAGCACGTAACCTCTGGATGGTAGGCCTCCGTCCCAATGACGTCTTCCAAAACTCATCCGGCTACGGAATGTTCACCGGCGGCCTTGGCTTCCAGTATGGAGCCGAGAAGGTCGGCATGCTCACCGTTCCCGCAGCAGCAGGCAACTCCCTGCGACAGATAAAGTTCATCACAGACTTCGGAACAACAGCCATACATGCCGTACCATCCTATCTGACCCGCCTCTACGAGGTCATGCAGGAACAAGGCGTTGACCCCAGGAGAGACACAAAGCTCAAGGTCTTCGCCATCGGTGCAGAGCCACATTCCGAGGAGCAGCGTCAGCGCATCCAGAACATGTTCGGCGTAAAGGCATACAACAGCTTTGGTATGTCCGAGATGTGCGGCCCCGGTGTAGGCTTTGAATGTCAGGAACAGAACGGCCTGCATTTCTGGGAAGACTACTATATCGTCGAGATTGTTGACCCCGATACACTGGAACCCGTTCCCGACGGCGAGATAGGCGAACTTGTACTCACAACCCTTCGCCGCGAGGCAATGCCTCTGATCAGATACCGTACACGCGACCTCACCCGCGTCCTCGGCCGTACCTGTCCCTGCGGACGCAATCACGTACGTCTTGACCGCATGAAGGGCCGCAGCGACGACATGATGGTACTGCGCGGCGTCAACATCTTCCCCATACAGATCGAGAAGATACTGATGATGTTCCCCGAACTCGCAAGCAACTACCTCATCACACTCACTACAGACCGTGCACTCAAGGACGAGATCCTGCTCACACCCATCGTCAAGCTTGTCCCCAAGGGCAGCCTCCCTGTCAGCGAAGGCAAGGCCGTCAGAGTTGTAGACAAGAGAAAGGTATACCAATAAACCACATCCCCATGAAACAGTTATCAATCTTTATCCAGAACAAGCGCGGTACCCTGCTCACCGTGCTTGACGTGCTCAAGACAGCAAACATACAGATAATAGCCTCAACCATTTCCGACACACAGGATTTCGGCATCTACCGCATCATCTGCAGCGATCCCGAACGCGCCTTTGACGTACTTAGCGGGCAAGGCATTACAGTAACGCTAACAGACGTCTTTGCCATCCAACTCGAGGACAAGCCGGGCGAAGCCGCACGCGTACTGGCAATCTTTGCCGAGGCAGACATAAACATCGCCTACATGTATTCCTTCCTGCTCTCGGGCAAAGGCATCCTTGTCTTCCGCACAAACGATACAGAAAGGACACAGCAGGTCATCAGGGAGAAATCCCTGCAGCTATTCTGACCAGGCGTATACGTCTAATAGTCATAGACCTGCAAGCCCGGCGAACAATTCCTATAGACTTCGTCAGGAGTCTTGTAATGGATTCCTCTGGGAATAAACAACTTTGAAAGCGAAGTACAGTATTGGAAGGGGAACCTTCCAATACTCTTCGTTTTCTTGGGTATACGCATAACATGCAACGACTGACAACTGCTGAATGCTAAACTCCCGATTTCCGACACGCTTTCCGGCAGGACCAATACCTTTAACGAGGAACAATCCGCAAACATATTAATTCCTATCGTATTAGGCAGCAGATAAAATTCTTCCCAGCAAATACCATCGGAAAAGGAATACGAATACCCATCAAAGCCTGTACCGCAAACTCTCTTGAACTCACGCCATGACTTTGCATCCATTTCCTTGAATTTGAATACCTTCTTCTCCTCATACGAATTCTCGCCGACAGATTTCACTATTGTCCGCCAGCGCGAGCCCGTTGCCCTTCTTGAATAATACGGATTCTTGTCCTTCGTTATCTTTGCATCCGACAAGTCCAGCCTTTGCAAGGCACCCCAGGGATAACCAGGATAGCGCTCTTTG
>OMQX01000085.1 GCA_900313335.1 uncultured Prevotellaceae bacterium | reverse complement strand
CAGAAAAGAATACTGATTCTCGGGGGCAATATCATCCAGGCAGAAGCAACCATGACAGCCAAGAGACTTGGCTATTATGTGATTAGCAGCGACCTGTACGAGGACAACCCCGGACATAAGATTGCCGACGAGTATTGCAAGATAGACATCACAGACAAAGACGCCGTGCTGCAGGAAGCCATGCGCCTGCAGATTGACGGCATTGTCCCATACGGTTCAGATGCACTTGCCACAACAGCCTCGTACGTTGCAGAGCAAATGGGGCTGCCCGGAAATCCATACCAGGCAGTAATTACACTCACCCACAAGGACCTTTTCCGCAATTTCCTGCGTGAAAACGGCTTCGCAACCCCATGGTCAGACAGTTTCAATGACCTGCACAAGGCAAAAGAATACTTTACAGCCAAACAACATGAGACGAAAGACCGTCTGACAGCTATAATGAAGCCCGTTGACTCAGCAGGAAGCCGGGGAGTCTTCCGTATAACAAAGCCTGATGATATCGCGGCAAACTGGGATGTCGCCATGTCCTACTCTACGTCAGGATACATAATTATCGAAGAATTCATCGGGAAAACAGGCCCGCAGGTCGACGGTGATGTCTTTGTCCACAATGGCAGGATAATCTTTGCCGGATTTGTCGACCAGCATCATGTAGCAGGTCCTTCGGAACTGGTTCCCGTATCCCTCAGCGCACCCTCGGAACATCCTGACGATGTCATGAAACTTGCCCTTGACGAACTGCAGAGGCTCTTCACCCTCCTCAATTTCAAGAGCGGTCCCTGCAATGTGGAATTTATTGTAGGTAAGGACGGACGGATCTATTTCATCGACCTGGGACCACGTAACGGAGGATTTAACATCCCATATCTGGAAAAGGAAGCATACGGATTCGACGAAGACGTCTTCACGATACTTGAAGCTGCCGGAGATGATATTCCGGAATGGAGCAGTGTATTCGGCAACAACAACGGGCACAACTGCGTGATGTATTACCGTCCGTATCCGGAACAGGACGGAACATACGAAAGCCTGTGGCTGTCGGACACATTCCAGGCATCCGTAATCAAAGTAACCCAGCTGATGCAACCCGGGCAGAAGATTAACCGCAAGCATAACGGAAACGATTCGGCAGCAGTCGTCTTTGCCCGCTTTGACAATAACACGGAAATGCAGGCAACTATCAGGAACATGTCCCAGCACCTTCGTGTTATCGTAAGATAGCTACACCCTACCCCAACAATTTACTGTACAGTTCCACATACTGGCGCGAAACCCTGATATACTCATGATTACGTGCCACATACTCCCTGCTCTGTAGCTTCAGCCTATTTACCAGCTCGGGATTGAGTATCAGCTTCTCCAGATTCCTGTATACGTCCTCGTAACTGGGATATACATTCACGATTGGCCTTACCTCGTTCTCGCCCAGCTGCTCATAATGTTCCGGCTCTGCTCCGCTTACGGCAACTATTCCCTTTGACATAGCCAACAGGGCATTCATCCCGGGACCATACGAATATATCTGATCCAGAAGCACGTCCGACGAATCCATCATCCTGCTATATTCGTTAAATGAAACCCCGTTTGCGACCAGCAGTTCCATCCTGTCGGGATACAGACGCTGCAAATCCCTTGCAGCCTGCAGCATTATGTCCGTACCCTTCATCTCCGACCGCTCCCTGCTTATTCCTATGAACACCCTGACCTTGCCCTCTACCCTTCTGACTGGCTTATCAGGTATGCTATACGCAAACGGAATGCTGTACAGCTTCCTGTTCAGCCTCTCACCGTTGAGCGACGTGTCCCCACTCAGATTATACGGCAGCCAATATTCGTAGGCACACGCAACTATGGCATCACAACGCTTTGCCACATACCTCGTCAGGCGTCCCTTCTCTCCATACAGCCACTCACGTGTCTGAGCCCTGACGAAATCACAGCAATGCTCCTCGTCACCTATATAAAAGTCCGAATAGCGCATTACCTTCCGTCGTGTATGCAGCTCCGGATAGTAATAATCATCACCCGCAGCCAGCAGGACAACCTTCCCGTTATGTCTCTTCAGGTAATCAAATACCCGGTACAGTCGCTCAGCCTTCAGTTCAAGGAACACAGGATTTATCAGCTGTACAATATCATAGCCCCTCATTTTGGGCAGGGCAAGCAGAAGCCTGTACAGGAAAGATACCGTTCCTGCGATACCCATCTCCCTTGCAAGGTTTATGTCACGCGAATAGTCCCTCCAGAAATCACCGTTGCTGGCAACGGTAACCTCGTGACCCAGTTCGCGCAATCCCCTGGCAAGGGTGTTGTGAACGTTGCTGTATTCGCCCAGGAGCAATATCCTCATCCTATCTTGCAATCTTGTACGTACGTCCGTTTACCTTCTTTATATATACACCGTTCCTTATTGCCGACTCCTCGACCCTGTTTCCGCTCAGGCCATAGCATACAGCCCCCTCGTCCGCCCTATGTCCTTCCAGGCTGACTACCCCCGATATGACGTTCTTGACATAGTCGGCACCAGCCATAGCATCAATTTCCCCATAGCCATACTGGCAATTGGGATACTCCATTCCCAAGCCCGTATGCTGACAGGTATTAGCCAGAACCTCCTTGATCTGGGCAGGAGTCAGCTGCGGATCCATCTCCAGCCACAAAGCTATTATGCCGCTTACTACAGGAGCCGCCATCGACGTACCGTTATTCAGCCACCAGCCATAGGTACGTCCGTCGTAGTCAAAGAAACGCGTATGCACTTCCCACGTGTCCTGCTGACTCTCTATCATATAGCTGCTGGAGGCAGATACCACCACCATTCCCGGAGCCATTACATCCGGTTTTATCCTTCCCTGCATCGTAGGTCCCACACTACTGAACGAAGCACGCTCGCCAGGACTGTACGCCGTATAGCGCAGCAACCTTCCCTCGTAGTTGTAGGCATGGTTCCTGTATCCCGTAGCCCCCACACATATCACATCATCCACAGTTCCCGGGAACAGCACGTTATGATCCCTGGTAAATCCCGTCAGCGAAGGATCACATTCACTTGCCGCAAAATACCCCACATTGGCAAAGACCTCCACCTCGGATCCAGGCGAGCTCACAATCAGGGAAACCGGATGGAGCGACACATCTATCTTCTTCTCCACAAGATTCTCTATCAGGACATCAGTCGCCCATTCACCTCCGCCATACGCAGACGGATAGGTCTGTAACATGATACAGTATTTCCTGTCCCCGAACTCCAGGGTATCAGTCATCACACTGTCCGGATATTCCATCAGCTGAGCGGCATCATACTGCCATTCCATCACCTTCGACATCCCCTCGTAGAAATTATATTCCACCTTTACGGGATTAGCCGATTTAATAATCTGATACGCATACTCCGATGACGATGTCAGGAATGCACCAGCCCTTTCTGCGTCCAGCCCCTTCTTAAAGTGAGTGTTCTTCGCCCCCTCGTTCCCCGCAGACGCACATAATATACGCCCGGGGCCCACCATCTTGGACAACACCTGACTGTAAAGCTCGCTGTCATACAGGTTTTCGTGCGAACCCTCGCTGAAATTTATCACACACGGCTTGCCTACACTCTGGGCATAGTCGAAAATATACTTGAAACCCAAGGCATCCGTTGCAGTAGTATATTTATACAAGTCCTCGGATGGAACCACACTCCTATTGTCACTCACCATATTGCACACGACACACAGGTCAGCACCCGGAGCCATACCTTCGTATATCGACATTCCATTGCCCTCCTGGCCCGAACCTCCCGCGGTACCCAGCGTATGGGAGCCGTGCCCTATAAGAGCCGCATCTGCCGAGCACCCCTTGCCCAATATAGCATCCCGTCCTATGTATTGCCTGCCCACGTATACAGTATCCTCACCCTCGTCCGTCCTGCCCGTTACAGGCTCACCGCCTTCGGTATAATCCAGCATATCCCAGAACGCCCTTACGCGATATTCATTCATGTCGCTGCTCCACAACGTAGGATGCGTCAGGTCAAAACCTACATCCATTATACCCAGCACAACACCCTTGCCCGTCAATCCGTACGCATTACGCACGCTCCTTGCAGGCAATCCCGTTGCCGGATGCGTCGCAATACCCGTAATACTCTTGACCGTATCATTCGTCAGACAGCAGGACTCCCCCGCCTCTATCCTGAGAATACCGGGATTATGCGCCAGCCGGTTAAGTTCGGACAAAGGAATGTCCGCAATATGGATATCATCCCACGAAGCAAGTATGCGGCAGCCACTACGCCTCAGCAAACCCGTATCATCGGTCCTGACAAAAGCCATAATACGCCTTTCCACCGCAACAGACGACCTTGCATCTGCACTCGTCTCCTGCCGTTCAGCCTCCATTACCGCCCTGCGGACATAAGGCGACACCTTGTGCATTTGGGAAACTGCCTGTAAGCAGAGCACCAGCGAAAACATGACAACCAAAATCCTCCTGTTCATCATATCCTAATACCTAAAACACCCACACGTATAATATCATACACCCTGCAGCATATTGCACGGTACAGGTTCCAGGCGTTACGTTGCCAAGGCATAGTACGCATCAAAATCAAGGCATGCAATTCGGCACGCAGCAACTGCGACAGCGAAACCACAGACACATCGTTCGAAATTCCCCCCGGGCTGTCACAATACACATACCCCACCCTACCTGTCGTAGCAACACACTTAGTATTACGCAACAGATGCGGAAGCAACAGGATATCCTCGAACAGACGCCCTGGAGCAAAGCGCAATCCGGCAAACACCCATGCACGGTATATCTTGTTGCACGCATAGGCATGATTCCACGCCATAGTGTCCAGCCAGTAATCACGTGCAGAACCATAGACACGGTCATCCAGTTCCACAGGCAGGCGCCTGTCACATTCGTGTTTCATACCGAATTCAACGATATCCACATCCTGCCTCCCCTCCAGCAAATCAAGCAACGGCATATATGTGTCAGGCATTATGTAATCATCGCTGTCCACAAAGGTAACGTACCTGCCCCCCGCAACGTCAAGCCCCGCATTCCTCGCAGCGCTCAACCCCATGTTCCGCTGGTGAATTACCCGTACACGCCCGTCCTTTGCCGCCCACTCGTCACACAACCGTCCGCACGCATCCGTCGAGCCGTCATCCACCAGTACCACCTCCATATCAGGCACATCCTGTCCCAGCACACTCTCCACACAACGGTCAAGCGTGCCCTCCACATTATATACCGGTATGATTACGGACAACATCATAATACCCTGCTTACCAACGCAAATATATAATATTTCCAGTTATAGCAATGCAGCGGCAGCGGCATTCCCGTCACACCCAAACCTGCCTGATACACCATTATCAGCAACGACATCACCTGCTGGTCAATCACACGCCGCAACGCCCTCACAGCAATGCCCCCTGCCCTTTCCCTCTCGGCACGCAAGGTCCTCAGCACCGCTATCGCGTCATTCAAGCGCCTTTCCACGAACACGGGATTACGGTTGCTCATCGTCGTACCCTCGTGCTGTCTGTAGAAATAAGCCCTCTCCTTAACCACATACAGGCTTTGCGCCCTCATTATCAACAGCGGGGTAAACAACGTATCCTCGTGAAAGATATCCGGGCAGAACCTCAAATCCCCCAATACTTCCCGCTTAAAGACATACATGCACGTCCCCGCCCTCAGATTGTTATGAACCAGGAATTCCGCCCCATTCCATCGCCTCGACAAGCCGTTTCTGCTGACCCTTTCCCTATCTGTGGCAGAAAAGCGGAACATCAGCATGTCCATCCTCTTCTCCCTGACAAAAGCGATAATCCTGGCATAGCTGGCAGGAAAAAGCCTGTCGTCACAGTCAACAAACTGTATATACTCCCCCCTCGCCTTCTCAATAGCACGGTTACGGGTTAGCGAAGGCCCCTCGTCCTCCACATCATGCTCCACCAATACCTCATACTCATCCGGCAGCAGATCCAGCGCCTCGATGCTGGCGATACACTCATCCAGCATCCACTGGGGCTCGTAGTGATACGGAATAATGAAAGATATCAGCACAGACATTGCTTTACACAGAATTTGAACACACTGACACCAGCACACAACATCCTCAGGACAGGATTGCCCAGATAACGGTTGCGCACCCTTATCTCCTCGCTATAGTTTATCCACCGCATACTGCCCGAAAGGCCACCCGGAAGATGCTCCGCCAGAATGAATCTGGCACGCCTCATACGGCAGCCCCTCTTGTACAGATACAGGTTCATCTCATAATCCCCCATCACCTGCAGCGTTACGTCATACCCCCTGTCGGCAAACAGCCCGCGTCGGTACACAACACCCTGATGATGAACAGTATTACGCAGATACGTCATCCACGAAAAGCCCGAAGAGCAACGGCCATGCTTCGGAGAATGGATATCACACAACACCATATCCACCGAGTCATCCAGGAAAGCAAACAGATTATCCAAGCTATACCTGTCATACAACCTGTCGTCAGCACCCATAAAGTACAGCCACTCGCCATGCGAGACAGAAACACCCTTGTTCATCGCATCATACACACCGCCGTCAGGCTCCGAGACATACTGCAGGCACCCCTTTGGGAACCTCGACCGGTTGGCATACACAATCTCCATCGTACCATCCGTCGAAGCCCCGTCAACTATAATAACCTCGTAATCCGTACACGTCTGACAAATAATACTGTCAAACATACCCTGCAGCTCCGCAGCACAGTTACACGTAGGTATTATAATCGAAAGCCTCATCACTTGCTCTTCAGCGTAATTGTCTGGAACGGGAATCCGATACCACGCTTGTTGAACTCGCAATAGATTCTCTCACTCATCTCAAAGAACACATCCCAGTAATCAGGCGTCCTGACCCACACACGCGCAGTAAAATTCACGCTGCTCGCAGCCAGTTCCTTCAGGAAGACCACAGGAGCAGGCTCCTGCAGGATACGCTCCTCAGCAGCAAACAACTCCAGCAACACCCGACGCACCCTCTCGCTGTCCTCGCCATACTCCACACCCACGGTAAAGTCCACGCGACGCGTCTCCTCGCTGCTGAAATTAGTAATATTACCGCTCGACATAGCACCATTCGGGAGATAGACCTTCTTGTTGTCAACAGTCAGGATAATCGTATGGAAAATCTGTATAGCATTAACCACACCACCGGTCCCCAAAGCCTCGATATAATCACCCACCTTGTACGGGCGGAACAGCAATATCACTATACCGCCAGCCAGGTTCTGCAAGTTACCGCTCAGAGCCATACCCACGGCAACACCCGCAGAAGCAAGCAAAGCCGCGAAACTGGTCGTATTCACACCCAAGGCACTGATAACCGTGATGCCCAGCAGAATCATCATCAGCACGTTCAGCAGGCTCTTGAGGAAAGTCTGTATCGTAGGCTCAATCTTGCGCCGTTGCATCATGTGATCCACCATCCTGTTCACGAACGAAATCAGCAGCTTGCCCACAAAGAAGATAACAACGGCTATCAATATACTCTTTCCCCCCTCAATCGCCAGGTCAACACCCTTCCTGGCCAGCTCGCTCAGATACTCGCTGTTACCACTCGCCAACTGCTTGGCAACCTCCTCCGTCTTCTGAGCAGGATCAATTGTCTGTAAGAATATCATATTAACCTATAGTTTTATAACATTATCACTCGAATAAGCATACAAATCTACAAATAAGCCCTCACTTTACCAAAAAAATAGCAGAAATAATACCGGTTACGCAGCCCTCGTGGCCCTCGCAATACTCGCGTTGATGGGGGTTAAGCGGTTAGTGGTTAGCGGTTAGCGGTTAGCGGATTGAAAGATTTAAAGATTTACTATTTACGATTTAGGGTTTAGGGGCAGACTCAAAACTTTGATACTGGTACTACGGTTATCATATAGCCGTCTTTCTCTATGGTGCGCTCTTCGTTGTCAGTCACGATGGTCAGGTTGTTGCACTTCAGCTCTCCGGCACATTCTACGATGCTGTCAACTTCGCGTTTCTCTGTCTTGGGGCTGCTCATGTCATAGCACACTTGTACCAGTTGTTCGATATGTGCCCCTTGGCGCAGCACAAAGTCCACCTCCTTGTCGTTACGGGAACGATAATAGAACATGGTCTTGTCGGTATTATACCCTCGGCGTATGAGTTCTATGAACACCTGATTTTCAAGTAAGCGTCCCAGGTTCTCACTCACAGCGAAGGCCTTGGCTGCCACAAAACCGTTGTCAACCACATAAACCTTGCGTGGAGCCTTCTTCATCAGCTTCAGCTTGTTGTTGTAGCGCGACAGATAGTAGAACAGATATGGCTCATGCAGATAGTCCATGAACTTCTTGGTAGTGTTGACGCTGGAGAAGCCCAGTTCCTGCGACAGTTCATTGGCGCTCAGCGGATTGCAGAAGTTCGAAACCAGATATATGGCAAGGTTGTTCAGGTCGGTGATGTTGCGCACATTGTGTCGTTTAGCCACATCCTTCCATACTATTGAGTCAAACAGCGTGTCAAGATAGCTGCGAACCAGTTGGCGCGAAGCTACCACTTCCGGATAGCCTCCATTGCGCATATAGTCGTCTTTCAGTACCTTACCCTCTGCTTGCTGTTCAGGTTTCAACTCTTGAAGGTCGAGCTTGTTCCAGTCAAAAAACTCTTCCAGACTGAAGGGCAGCATCTCGATCTGGAGATACTTTCCTGTCAGCACCGTTGCCATTTCGCTCGACAGCATCTTGGCGTTACTACCCGTGATGACCAGATTCTTGCCCTTCCTGTAGAGCTCGCTTACCCACAGGTCCCAGGCATCCAGGTTCTGAACCTCATCAAGCAGCAGATACTCATAGCCGGGATAGACATCATCCAGCATTCGCATCACCAGATTGGCATCCCATGAATCTAAGAGCGGCTGACTGTCGAAGTTGAGATAGGCAAAGTTCTTGTCACGCAACATCAACAAGGCCTGTGTTGACTTGCCTACTCGACGCGGACCTGTTATCAGCTTTATGAGAGGACTGTGCAGCAGCATGTCCATATCCATACTGCTTCTACGCGTAAGATACGGTCGCGACAGCAACTCGTCACGTTCCTTTCGTTGGTTCTGAACGATTGTCTTCATAATCTCATATTTCCGTTTTTCGGCGACAAAGATATAGATTTTTCTTCAATTTTGCACGCTTATTGCATAAAATACATACTTTTTTATGCAGTACAAGGTTAAAAATGCACAAAAAAGGGTAGCGGGTTTACGGTTTACCGTTTACCGTTTAGGGGTTAGGGGTTAGAGGTTAGAGGTTAAAAAAATTAGCCCCCCGTTGCTAATGGCAAGGAGGGCTTTTTTTAGGATTTTATTGGGTTATCATCTCTCTATGACGATATAGGGGCCGGAGTAGCTGACTTCAAACGGCATCTCGACGGGATCTGCCTCCGGATGATTTTTGTCGTATTGCAGGCCTATACCCTTGGCGTAAATGTTGACTTTGCCGTCGCTTGCAGTTACAATCATGGTGCCCTCCTTGACAAGGCCTTCTGGAATGTTACCTTCTTCATCGGGACAGATGAAATATTTTTCTTCCCAATCTCCGCCCAGATCCTTGTATACTATCACTCCGGTAGGCGCCTCACTGCCAACACTCAATTTCTCTGTCAGGTCGATAGTCTTGCCCAAGAGTTCCTTTGGAATACTTACCGCAATTACATCCACTGGGCTAATGCGACAATTAAATTGCTCAATATCTATAGGTTCACCGCCCTTGTAAATTTGATCTTGAACTATCGTGACCTCGGTGATATCCGAAGTGACTCCGTTAATGGTGACTGTGTTGGTTGCTGGCGGGAAATCTTCGTCATTGCTGCACGATGTGAATGCGAAACCGAAGGTGAGCAGAGCCGCCATTGCGAGCATCATACTGCGGATTTTCTTTGCTGTGTTCATAATAAGTTGAATTATAAATTATAGTGTTGTCGGTGCAAATATAGACAATATATTGCAAATTCGCAAAAAGTCGAATTGTTTTTGTTATTTACTTAGTATTTCCCTACCCTACTAACCACGCACATACCCCATATAAAAACAAGCAATACCACGTATATAATTATTCTCTCGACGTGAGAATAATTTCTTTCGACGTAAGAATATATTCTCTCGACGTGAGAATAAATTATCACGCCGTGAGAATAGTTTAGAATGCCGTAACAAAATATTTTATTCCCAGTAAAAAATACTTTTGCAAGCAGGGGTAGGCAGTTAGTTATAAGGAACTAACTTAGAACAGGTCTGAATGGGTGCCTGTCTGTAAGAATAGCAACGTAAGCTGGTTATCGTTTTGTTCCCAAGTCATAAGCCAGTCAGGCTGGATATGACATTCCCAAGTTTCTGTTTTTTGGTTTACCAGTTTGTGTGGACGATATCTTTCCGGCAATTTACCAGTAGCAGCCAATTGTGATATGACATCCATAATCAGCCGGAGGTCCAAACCACGTTTAGCGCAACGCTTTAAATCCTTCCTGAAATGATTTGAATAACTAATCTGGTACATAGCCTAAAATCTGCTTAAACATCTCATCCACGTTATCAGCTTGATATACCCTACCATGCTTTACGTCCTCCTTTGCTTTGCGGAATGATGCTGTCTTGGTAATATCATACTCATCTGACTTATGCACCTTTACAGAAGCAACCCCCATTAGCATCTTGCAGGCTTGTTTTACTTTTGTAACGAGATTCTCATCCGGTACTTGTAACACAATTGTTGACATATTCTTATCATTTAATCTTATCGCAAAGGTACAAATAATTCTTGAATATCAAAATACAATAACAATATTTACCTTCAAAAATAAAACAACAGCAGCTACAATCACATTCGACTGCAGCTGCTGTTATCACTTGTCGTTATATCCGCTGCTTACTCTCGGGGAGTTATGGGAGGGTCTATATACTCACTCTTCTAAACTCTGCATCTACCACATACAAATCACCGTCCCCATCTTTCAACACATTCCGTGGATAAAGGTCGGAAACAATAATCTTACCATTTGTGAAGGATGCTTCATCTACCTTCTCAAAATTAAGAGCTGACATATAAGTGTCAATTTCTACCGGAGTGGCATATTCAGCGCCAAAAATATAATTCTGTCTCAAGACAGGATACACATTCCCGTTTCCGAAACCAGTAAAGCCATACAATTCATAACCTGTCTGAGGAAAGATAGAGTTGTGCAGCATTATTCGCTGTAAGAACGCAGAAACACACCGGCTTGTCATAAGGTTATTTACCTTATATACATAATTACCCTGTTGATTCAGATACACTTCATTCTCCATCCCGCTTGGAGCAGGAGTACCAAGATTAACAATCTCCGAGATATCTAT
>OMQX01000188.1 GCA_900313335.1 uncultured Prevotellaceae bacterium | reverse complement strand
TTCAGGGGCAACTTCAGCGACACTTTATGATGTTCACCCCGGCCCAGCACGGAGATGCTGATACCAAAGAGCGTCACCAGCATGGCCACGATGCTCATCAGCGTCATCTGCTGACCCAGTGTGACCCACGCCATCAGCGCAGCCGCCAGCGGTGCCATTGTCATAAACAGTTGTCCAAAGCGCGAGCCAATGATGATATAGCACTGGAAGAGACAGAAATCGCCTATCACATAGCCTACCAGACCAGAGAGCAGCATCCATCCGCCGGCTTCCCATGAGGCCCCGGCGGGCAACGGACTGCCCGTTACTACCATAAACAACACTCCTGAGAACAGCAGTGCCAGCGCCATTCTCAGCACGTTCAACGTAGCCGTCCACGAGAACGCTACGCCAATAGATATTAATTCACCAATGTAAGTCATAGTTTTCGTGCCGCAAAGGTACAAAATAATGTGGAAACAGCCAACGAAAGTGTGATATTTTTCACTGTCTCCTGATGTAGTATTTGCTACCCTACGGGGAAAAAATTACGGCCCCGTGGGAGCGCAAATATTTCTGCCTCTTGTGACGATTGTGACAATTAGGACAGTCTTTTTCTGCACACATGAGGGTGGGGAGGGTAAGTCATAGAGATAGTAGTAGTAAATATATGATTTACTAATTTTATATATATCACTTACTAATCATATATCATAATCTATCATCATCTCTAACCTCACCTGCGAGGAAGGAGAAAAAAAATACGTTGTCTTTTGTCACAATTGTCACACACCGATTTTTTTTAGTACCTTTGCACCTCGTATGGAGAAAATCAGATTCGACGTGGTAGGCCTGTACCATTGGGATGTGCGCGACCACTGGAAAGAATATGCTGCTGAGGCCGTGGGTAAGACGCTGACGCTGCAACCTCAGCCTGAGAATGTGAAAGACCCGTATGCCGTGCGTGTGCGCGAGGGTGTCGTGCATGTGGGCTATGTGGCCGTGACCGATCTCGACGTGGTGTATCAGGCCTTGAAGGGCAGTGGCAAGGAGCGACTGAGAGGCGTGGTTGTAGAGACCAATACCGAGCCGCCTGTGCTCACCGTGGAGTGCGAGGTGGAGCATGTTGACTGGGACTACGAGCCCTTTGATGACAGTGTTTATGCTGGCTGGCACTATGACGGACTATCCCTGATGCCACGAAAGATGGAGCAATTGCAGGACTTGGTGGATGATATCATCGACGGACTGGAAAGTGACAAGAGCTCAGATTTAAGCTCTTGTATTGAAACCCTGCTCGACACCCACCTCTATGATATGAGTCGTGAGATGACGCGTGCCCGCTATCGCGTAGAACGGCTTCTCTCTGACAGCGAAACGTCGTTTCTCCGTGAGCAAGCGGTACAGTTGCGTTTGCAGAAAGGTATGCTGATGTGTCATGAGTATCGTGACCGCGTGGCGCGCTATCTCTTCATCGAACTGCCCAGGACGCTGCGCAAACAGGGGTTGGAGGATAGTCACTATACTTACGACAACCGTCTTGACGAGCTGAAATCTCAGCTCTTGTCCTTCCCCTATCAGCTCTACGACAAGTTTCTGTGCGACCCTGTGGACTTTCTGCGCGAGGTCTATTATCACCATGTGCCCAGAAAATACCTCTTCCAACTGCTCTCGGGCATTATCCTGATGATTTTGAAGGGACAGGTACAGATTCAGCGCTGGGGGCGCGAGGGCGATACGGAGCCGCTGGACTTGATAGCCTTCTCTGAGACGCCCCAAATCAGGGCCTCCAATCGTGAACAGGCCCTGAAGGATGGCATCATGGCTCTATTAAATAAGGTAGATGCGCGCGGGAACCATATTATAAGTCAGAAGAACCAGTGGGCTGCTATGATGTCTGTGTTGGTCAATGAATACAGCGTCACCGATTGCGACATGAAGGCCTTCTGCCGAAAGATGGATGAATGGGGCTTTGGAGCTGACGGTGGTCTGGAGGTCTATTGCGACTACGACAGTATTGCCAAGTGTTCTGAGTATGCTCTGAACCACTTCCGTGAATGGCGTGGTGAGGGTGCCAAACACAAGCGGATGGTGAGTGCTGCCGTCGAATTGAGAGGAGTTTTGCGCCCAGTAGTAGGGTTTCATTAAGGGTAGTTTCCAACGAAAACATTCCAATGCCGTTCGAACGTTCCAACAGACGTTCCGACGGCTTTTCTGATGCTTTCATATATAAAAAGGTATTGCTAACTTTGCATCGTCAAATGGCCATTGACGCGAGAGTAACAACTGTAATTAACAACAATCGAACAAACACATTTTGTTATGGAAAGTAGATACCTGTTTTCAATTTCGTAAAATAA
>OMQX01000005.1 GCA_900313335.1 uncultured Prevotellaceae bacterium | reverse complement strand
TGTTGTAACGTCTTTTGACTGTGTGCCTTGGATCTGGAAGGTTTGCTGGGCATTTGCACTGAGTGCCAATGTGAGCAGCAGGACTGTGGAAAGGATTTGTTTGATCATATCTGTAGTGTTTTTAGATTGTTTCTTTTTTCTTTTTGTCGGATAGGAGGAAGGCTCCTGCCATGAGTGTGCCTGAGATGCTGTGGTAGGCGCAGCTGATGGCGCATGGGAAGACGGCGAGTGCAGCGGCGGGGTTTGCTGCTATCATGGCGGGTGTGGCAAAGAAATTGCGGGAAAGGACGGTTGCCATTCCTGCATTCTGCATGCCGACCTCGATGCTGATGGTGCGTTTCTTGGCGGTGTTGAAGCGGAAGATCTTGCCTACGCAGTAGCCGAGCAGGTAGCCGAGGCCGTTGTGGCATGTTACTACGGCAAGGGTGATGAGTATGAGGTTGAGGCCGTTTTCATGCAGCTGGGGTGAGACGGTATAGATTACGCCGCCTACGATGAGGGCGAGGCATATAACGCTGGCGCCTGGGAGCAGGGGACGCAGGGTTTGCTGGTTCCATGTGCTCATCTTCTCGGTTCGGGAGCATGTGTAGTTGAGCAGTATGCCGGCTGTGATGGGGAGTATGGTGACAATGAGGATGTTCTGGAACATGCCCCATGCGTCGACGTTGATCTCTGCTCCGGCGAGCCATAGTACGAGCAGGGGTGTTACGAAGGGTGCCAGGAGGGTGCTGACGGTGGTCATGCCGACGGAGAAGGCTACGTCGCCGTGGCAGAGGAAGCTCATTATGTTGCTGCTGACGCCGCCGGGGCATGAGCCTACGAGGATGATGCCTATTGCGAGGTAGGGGTCGAGGTGGAATGCCTGGCTGAGCGTCCATGCCACGAGGGGCATGATGGTGTATTGGGCGATGGTGCCGATGAGTATGTCGAGGGGCCTTTGCAGGAGGATGACGAAGTCCTCGGTGCCGAGGGTGCATCCCATGGTGAGCATGATGAGGCCGAGGATTACGCTTGCCCGCTGTCCCTGCTGAACCCATGCGAAGGATTCGGGGACGAAGAAGGCGAGTATGGCAATGGCTATGATGAAGGGTGATGTGTATGTTGCGAGCCAGTGGCTGATGGTTTGCAGTATCTTGATCATCGGTGAATAATGGCGAGTAATGTTTGCATGTGCAAAGTTACGAAAAGTCGAGAGCAGAACAAAAGAATTTATTCTTTTTTTTGCCGAGACGGAGTAACTTCGATGTTAAACATCAAAATTACAAAAAAACTTAAAGCAAGTGGGGAGAATGTATATTTTTTCTATATTTGTGTAGTAGAATTTGAAAGATTGGCTATGAATCATAATTATTGCCTGATATTGGCGGGCGGGGTGGGAAGCCGTTTGTGGCCGGTGAGCCGCGGTACGAGGCCGAAGCAGTTCCTGGACTTGTTCGGGAGCGGGCGTACCTTGTTGCAGCAGACTTATGACCGTGTGTCGAGGATTTTCCCTGCTGATAATATATATGTTAGTACGAACGTGAGGTATCTGCCGTTGGTGTACGAGCAGTTGCCGAAGGTGGATGATGCGCATATCCTGGAGGAGCCTTTGCGCCGTGGTACTCTTGCTGCCGTGGCTTGGGGGAGTGTGGTGATTGGCAAGCGTGATCCGGAGGCGTGTCTGCTGATTTCGCCTGCGGACCAGATGATACGGGATGAGGGGACGTATGGTGAGAATGTGCTACGGGCTCTGGAGTTTGTGTCCGACCGTGATGATGTGCTGGTGCTGGGTATACGTCCGACGCGTCCTGATACTGGGTATGGTTATATCCAGACTGGCGATGAAATGAGTGAAAACGGGATATTCAGGATAAAGACTTTTACGGAGAAGCCGGCTAGGGAGTTTGCGGAGATGTTCTTTGCCGAGGGGACTTTCCTGTGGAATACGGGCTTGCATGTGTTCCGTCCTGTGTGTTTTGTGGATAGTCTGTACAGGATGATTCCAGAGTATCAGTTTGCGATACCGCGGATGATGGCTGATGCCGAGAGTGATGATCCGAAGCTGGTGCCTGAGTTTTTCAAGATGTTGCCGAACCTGAGCCTGGACATGGGTGTCCTGGAGAGGTTGGAGAGTTTTGTGATGGAGTGTGGCTTTGACTGGGCTGATATAGGTACGTGGGATTCTATCGGCGAGGAGTCTGTGCATGATGCCGACGGGAATGTGATGGTGGAGACGGCGGCGCGTGTGATGGATTGTAGCGGAAACGTAATACGCCTTCCCCGGGGACGTAGGCTGATCATGAAGGGGATTCATGATTTTGTTGTCCTGGAGGAAGGCGATGTGCTGATGATATGTCCGAAGGAGGACGCGATCAGAATTGCTCGCGAATCGAGGCTGCAATCTGCTGGAACTCCTCGGGGGTGAGCTGAAGGTGGGGGTTGGTGAAGCGCATGTCCTTTTCGCTCTGCATGGGTACAAGGTGAATGTGTGCATGTGGGACTTCGAGGCCCAGGACGCACTGGCCGACCTTGACGCATGGAATGGCTTTCCTGATGGCAACAGCGACTTTCTTGGCAAATACCTGCAGTCTGGCGATTTCCTCGTCGGTGAGGTCGAAGATGTAGTCAACCTCGCGCTTGGGTATTACGAGTGTGTGGCCTTTCTGCAGGGGACTGATGTCGAGGAAGGCGTAGTGGTATTCGTCCTCGGCAATCTTGTAGCTGGGGATCTCGCCTGCTACTATTTTACTGAAAATTGTCATTGCGGTATTGTTTGGTGATTGTTAATAGGTGATACTCATAATCTCCAGTTCGATATCGCCCTGGGGAACGTGTATGGTGGCCTTGTCGCCGACCTTCTTTCCGATAAGGCCTTGTGCGATGGGGGTCTCGACGCTGATCTTGCCGGCGCGGTAGTCCGACTCGGTGGCGCTGACGATGGTGTATTTCATCTCCATGCCTGTGCGTGTGTTCTTGAGGCCGATTGTTGCCAGTATCTGTACGGTGCTGGTGTCCATGCGGCTGGTGTCCAGGATCTTTGCGTCCAGGATTGTCTGCTTGAGCATTGCTATCTTGGTTTCGAGCTTGCCTTGCCATTCCTTGGCGGCATCGTATTCAGCATTCTCGCTGAGGTCTCCCTTGTCGCGTGCCTCTGCGATGGCTGCACTGGCTGCAGGACGCTCGACACTCTCCAGATATTGGAGCTTTGCTATGAGCTCGTCATAGCCCTGTTGTGACATGTATGCCATTTTCGTAATTGTAGATTTGTAGTTTTGTTTTAGACGTATTAAAAGTGAGCAAAAGAAAAGAATCCCAGCCGAGAATGGCCAGAACCCTTGACATTATGCCCTTAATATCGATTTGCAGTACAAAGGTATGACATTTCGCTGAAATGTGAAAAGTGAAATATGAAAAATATTATTAAAACGTGTGAAATCAATAGTTTTTGCATAATTATTGTGTGTCTCGTGCGTACATATTCTAATAAAGTAGTATCTTTGCACCCGAATTAGCATATTTTTTTATATACAAAACAAGATGAATGTAATTACAAAGACTGTGTCTCTGCCTGATGGACGTACCATTAGCATAGAGACCGGAAAGTTGGCCAAACAAGCCGATGGTTCCGTTGTGTTGCGTATGAACAACACTGTGCTCCTGGCCACTGTTTGTGCTGCCAAGGATGCTGTTCCTGGCACAGATTTTATGCCTCTGCAGGTTGAATACCGTGAAAAGTACAGTGCTGCCGGACGTTTCCCGGGCGGTTTCACAAAGCGTGAGGGTAAGGCAAATGACGAGGAAATCCTTACGTGCCGTCTGGTGGACCGTGCACTGCGTCCACTGTTCCCAAGCAACTATCATGCCGAGGTTTATGTGAATGTTATTCTGTTCAGTGCCGATGGCGTTGACATGCCGGATGCTCTTGCCGGTTTTGCTGCAAGTGCTGCGCTGAGCTGTAGCGATATTCCATTCGAGGGTCCTATCAGTGAGGTTCGTGTCGCTCGTGTAAACGGCGAGTTCGTAATCAACCCGACCTATGCTCAGCTGGAGCAGGCGGATATGGACTTGATGGTCGGTGCTACCGAGGAGAATATCATGATGGTAGAGGGTGAGATGAAGGAGGTTCAGGAGAGTGATCTGCTGGAGGCTCTGAAGTGTGCTCATGCTGCCATCAAGCCTATGTGTCAGCTGCAGAAGGAGCTGGCCAGGGAGCTGGGTACTGATGTAAAGCGCGAATACTGTCATGAGGTTAATGACGAGGAGTTGCGCGAGGCTGTAAAGGCTGCTTGCTACCAGAAGGCTTACGACGTTACGAAGCAGGCTCTGGAGAAGCATGCGCGTTTCGAGGCTTTCGAGGCTATACGCGAGGATTTCAAGCTGCAGTATGCCGAGGCTCACAGCGAGTTGAGTGATGACGAGCTGGCAGAGAAGAATGCTCTGGTAGACCGTTACTATCATGATGTGGAGAAGGATGCTATGCGCCGTTGTATCCTGGACGAGGGTACTCGCCTTGATGGTCGTAAGACGGACGAGATACGTCCCATCTGGTGCGAGGTAAGTCCTCTGCCAATGCCTCATGGAAGTGCTATCTTTACCCGTGGTGAGACTCAGTCCCTGTCTACTACAACACTGGGTACCAAACTGGACGAGAAGATGGTGGACAATGTGCTGGACAAGAGCTATATGCGTTTCCTGCTGCATTACAATTTCCCTCCGTTCTCTACAGGCGAGGCCAAGGCTCAGCGCGGTGTAGGCCGTCGTGAGATAGGTCATGGTCATCTGGCATGGCGTGGTCTGAAGGGTCAGATTCCTGCAGATTTCCCTTACACAATACGTGTGGTAAGTGATATCCTGGAGTCTAACGGTTCTTCGTCAATGGCTACGGTATGTGCAGGGTGTCTGTCCCTGATGGATGCCGGTGTGCCTCTTACAGCTCCTGTGAGCGGTATTGCAATGGGTCTGATCAAGAACCCGGGCGAGGATAAGTATGCTGTATTGAGCGATATCCTGGGTGATGAGGATCACTTGGGTGATATGGACTTCAAGACTACTGGTACTCCCAAGGGTCTGACGGCTACACAGATGGATATCAAGTGCGATGGTTTGTCGTACGAGATCCTGGAGAAGGCTCTGATGCAGGCAAAGGCTGGCCGTGAGCATATTCTGGCTGAGATGCTGAAGACTCTGGATGCTCCGCGTCCTGAACTGAAACCGCATGTACCACGTATAGAGCAGATGATAATTCCGAAGGAGTTTATCGGTGCTGTAATAGGTCCTGGCGGCAAGATCATCCAGGGTATGCAGGAGGAGACAGGTGCTACTATCACAATCGACGAGGTTGATGGTGTAGGCAAGATTCAGGTTTCCGGCAGCAGCAAGGATGTTATTGATGCTGCAATGAGCAAGATCAAGGCTATCGTGGCTGTTCCCGAGGTAGGTGACGTGTATGAGGGCGTTGTACGTAGCATAATGCCTTATGGCTGCTTCGTAGAGTTCATGCCTGGCAGGGATGGTCTGCTGCATATCAGCGAGATTGACTGGAAGCGTCTTGAGACTGTAGAGGAGGCTGGTATCAAGGAGGGTGACAAGCTGCAGGTGAAGCTGCTGGCTATTGATCCTAAGACTGGCAAGTTCAAACTGAGCCGTCGTGTCCTGATAGAAAAGCCGGAGGGTTACGTAGAGCGTGAGCGTCGTCCCCGTCCTGAGCGTGGTGAGCGCCGTCCTCGTCCTGAGCGTGGCGAGCGTCGTCCCCGTCCTGAATCACCCGTTGCTGACAACGTGGAGGAGAATTCCTAAGGGAATACGTGAAATAATCAAAAAGAGCTATCTGGTCTTGCCAGGTAGCTCTTTTATTTGACTTTTCTTTTTATCTTTGTGCTTATGGAGAGTCTTTTGCATTACGTTTGGCAACATCGCATGTTTAATATGGATGGTCTGAAGACGACAGGTGGACTGTGCGTCGATATCCTTTATTGCGGTGAGCATAACGTGAATCAGGGACCGGATTTCCTGAATGCCAAGATTCTGATAGATGGTGTTGTTTGGGTTGGTAATGTTGAGTTGCATACCAGGTCGAGTGACTGGAACAGGCATGGGCATAATACGGATCCGGTTTATAACACTACAATCCTGCATGTTGTTGAGAAGGCTGATGTGGATGTGTATATGCAGAATGGCATGGCTGTGTGGCAGTTGGAGATAACTATACCTGAGGGTTTGGGCAATAGGTTTAGGGAATTGATAAAGTCTAATGATTATCCACGGTGTCACAGATTTGTCGGCAGTATAGCTTCGGTAAGGGTTAATTCGTGGCTGGATTCGTTGCTGGTCGAACGTTTGATGGACAGAAACAGACGCATTGCCTCGGTATTGAGGCAGACGGGGGATAATTGGGGTCATACGGCGTTTGTCATGATGGCGAGGACATTGGGCTTTGGGCTGAATGGTGATCCGATGGAACGGTGGGCAATACATCTGCCTTATGACGAGTTGTACAGTAAACTGGGAGGGATGTCATATCAGCTTCTGGAAAAGGTGTTCCTGGACAGTGCGGCGCTTGACGATGGTGTTGACAGATATGCTTGGAGATATATGCGTATCAGGCCTAAAAATTATCCTGAGGTCAGAATAAGACAGTTGGCTTCAGTATTTTTCAATCGCCAGTGTGGTGTGGATGAAATTCTGAGTTGCGAGGATGCTGTCCAGTTGACTGAAATTTTTCTCGTGGCGGGATTCAGTAGGGATGTGAGCCGTTTGTTGGTTATCAATGCGGCATGTCCTCTGATTTTTTCGTATGGTTTTGTCTATGGTCTTGAGGAGTACAGGAATCGCTCTCTATGCATCTTGACGGAATTGCGTGGTGAGGATAATTATATCCTAAGACAATGGAGGGCATGTGGATTGGAGGTGTCAACTGCTGCTGATTCGCAGGCGCTAATCCAGTTAAAACGTGTATATTGTGATCATTTCCGATGTCTGGAATGTCGTTTTGGGTTTGAATACTTGTCACAAAAGTAATTCCCGGATACTCGATAGTCTCGAACATCCGGGAATGTTTTTCTTGCTTGTATTGCTGTGTTTGAGTCTATGCGTCAATATTGGCGAAAGTTGCGTTCTTTTCGATGAACTCGCGTCGTGGTGCAACGTCTTCGCCCATTAGCATGGAGAATATATAGTCGGCTTGTGCGGCGTCGTCGATATTAACCTGCTTCAGGCGGCGCTGTTCGGGATCCATCGTCGTTTCCCACAATTGTTCGGGATTCATCTCACCAAGACCTTTGTACCGTTGTGTGTGAACCTTGTCTTCCTGACCGTATGCATAGGTCTGCATGAAGCGGACGCGGTCTTCCTCGGTATAGCAGTATTCGTCGTTCTTGCCTATTGTGCAGCGGTACAGTGGCGGTGTTGCCAGATATAGGTGTCCGCGGCTGATGAGCTCGGGCATGTAGCGGTAGAAGAGGGTCATGAGCAGTGTTTCGATATGATGACCGTCGACATCGGCATCGGCCATTATAATTACTTTGTGGTAGCGCAGCTTCTCGTAGTTTGCCTCTTTGGAATCCTCGCTAAGGCCAAAGCGTACGCCCAGGGCCTGCAGGATGTTGTTTACCTCTTCGTGCTCGAATGCCTTGTGCCACATTACACGCTCGACGTTGAATATCTTACCGCGGATGGGCAGGATTGCCTGGAAATGACGGTTGCGACCTTGCTTTGCCGAACCGCCGGCAGAATCACCCTCGACGATGAACAGCTCGCAGTTTGCGGCATCTTTGTCCGAACAGTCGGCAAGTTTGCCTGGCAGACCACCGCCGGACAGTGGAGACTTGCGCTGTACGCTCTCTCGTGCCTTGCGTGCTGCAACGCGTGCCGTAGCGGCCAGAATGACCTTGTCTACGATAAGTTTTGCTTCGTGCGGGTGTTCCTCCAGGTAGTTGGCCAAAGCCTCGCCTACGGCCTGCTGAACGGCGCCTGCAACCTCGGTATTGCCCAACTTGGTCTTGGTCTGTCCCTCGAACTGTGGTTCTGCGACCTTGACAGAGATAACTGCCGTAAGACCTTCACGGAAGTCCTCGCCGCTTATCTCGACCTTGTTCTTGGTGAGTTTTTCCAGTTCCTTGGTGCACTGCTGCTCGGCATATGACTTAAGTGTACGTGTCAGTGCTGTACGGAAACCCTGCAGGTGTGTACCGCCCTCGATGGTGTTGATGTTGTTTACATACGAGTGCAGGTTCTCGGAGTAGCCTGTATTGTACATAATGGCTATCTCGATGGGTACGTTCTGCTTCTCGGTATTCAGGTATATGACATCATTGATCAGGTGTGTACGTGTCGAGTCGATATAGCGTACGAAATCGCGCAGACCGCCTTCGCTGTAGAATACTTCCTTGCGGACTCCCTCGACACCTGCTGCGGCATTCTTTTCAAGACGCATGTCTGTAAGGGTGATGCGTATGCCGGCATTGAGGAATGCCAGTTCTCGCATACGGTTGGCAAGGATGTCGTACTCGTATTCGGTAACGGTGAATATGCTTGCATCCGGCCAGAACTGCTGGCGTGTGCCTCGCAGCTCGGTCTCGCCTACAACCTTTACGTTGTACAGGGGGTGTCCCGTTTCGTATTCCTGCTGGTAGATCTTGCCGTCGCGGAATACCTGTGAGAGCATGTGGGTGGACAGTGCGTTTACACAGCTTACGCCTACACCGTGCAGACCTCCGGAAACCTTGTATGAGCCTTTGTCGAACTTACCTCCGGCATGGAGTACGGTCATAACGACCTGAAGGGCGCTGACACCCTCTTTCTCGTGGATGTCTACGGGTATGCCTCGGCCGTTATCCTGAACTGTTATGGAATTGTCCTCGTTGATTGTTACCTCGATATGTGTACAATAGCCTGCAAGAGCCTCGTCGATAGAATTGTCGACAGTCTCGTATACCAGGTGGTGCAGACCTTTCTTGCTGATGTCTCCGATATACATGGCAGGACGCTTGCGCACTGCCTCAAGTCCTTCCAGCACCTGTATATTGGAGGCGCTATAGTTGGATTTGTTCTTTGTTTCTTCCATTGCTAAAATTCCTTTCTTTTACGCAACAAAGATATAAAAAAAAATGGAAATAATGCAATAGCATTATAATTAAATTGACTTAGCCCTGACAGTTGGTCGTGATACGACAAAAAAGCAACCATCCCGGGGGATGATTGCTGTATTCTGTCGCCAATAAGAAGCGGAAATTAACCCAGCTTGTTGATGTGCTTGGCCAACTTGCTCTTCAGGTTAGCAGCCTTGTTCTTGTGGATAACGTTAATCTTAGCAAGCTTATCAAGGGCCTTCTGAACGAGTGGGTACATTTCTGTTGCAACTGCCTTGTCGGTAGTAGCACGCAACTTGCGAACTGCATTACGCATTGTCTTTGCGTAATATCTGTTGTGCAGTCTCTTCTTCTGCTCCTGACGAATTCTCTTCAGGGATGATTTGTGATTTGCCATTTGTCTGTTTTGTTTAATTTGTTAGTCGGAGTCTGATGTGGTATGGCTAAATGACCTCGCACCTCTCTCCAGTTTCGTAGTCCCTAGGGGAATCGAACCCCTCTTTAGAGAATGAAAATCTCTTGTCCTAACCGATAGACGAAGGGACCTTACCTTCGGCTTTTTTGCCAGTGCTCACAAGGGCATATGCCCGAATTTGCGGTTGCAAAGGTACAGTGATTATATGAATTGACAAAATATTTTTGTAAAAAAATACAATCTGCAGCGCAAAATAATATGGCGCGAGTGCCCGAATTGTCATAAAAGCGTAAATTCGCATTAGTATTAGGCGACAGGGATATATAAAGTGGAAACGACGAGGGCTATAGTTCTGAACTGTATCAAGTACAGCGATAATAGTGTTGTCGTGTCTTTTTTTACCGAGAGATATGGTAATATATCGTCCCTTGTCCGGATTCCGAATACCAAGAGGCGCGGTGCCCTGCTGTCATTGCTGCAGAGACTCTCACTTGTTGAGATAGAGCTGGATTACAGGGAAACACGGGATTTGCAGAGCATCAGGAATATATCTTCGTATCATCCGTGGACAAGCATCCCGTATAATCCTGTGAAGGCTTCTGTTGCGATGTTCCTTGCCGAGTTCCTTTATAATGCGATACGTTCCGAGGGGGTGAATGCCCGATTGTTCGGTTTCCTGGAACAGTCCTTGGAATGGTTTGACCGGAATGCAGAAGGCATTGCAAACTTTCATTTGCTCCTTCCGCTTAAGCTGACTATGTTCCTGGGCATTATGCCCAACATAGAGGGGTATCGCGAAGGCGTGTTCTTTGATATGCAGAGCGGAGAGTGTGTCGAGTTGCCTCCGTTGCACAAGTATATGCTTAACAAGGAGGAGACGGCTTTCCTGCCGGTTCTTCTGGGAACCGACTACGGCCAGATGCATGAATTGGCTGTCACCAGGGAACAGCGCTGGCGCATACTGGAGATAATCATAATGTATTACCGCCTGCATGTGCCAGGTTTTCATCCCTTGCAAAGCATGGATGTGCTTCGCGAGGTGTTTTCAGAGGCCTGAGTCCGGACCTCCGTCGGTTTTATATTGCTTCACCGCATATATGCTTCAGGTCCTCCTTGCTCCTGCGGCAGGTAGGAATAGTATCTACGCGTGAGATGATTTCGTCATCATCAATATTTTCGGCGTTGAAAATAAAGATGTTGTGCTTGTGGCTCCTGACGGGGGCGTTTTCTCCGTTATAGTATTTGGCAATGAGTCCCTGCTGACGTTCTTCCTTCTCGGCTTCTTCATCGGTCAGGTCCTTGTCCTTGGTTTGTCCGCCTATGCCGTTTATGCTCTGCAGACCGAAACCTGTAGCAAGCAGGGTGATCTTGACCTTGCTTCCCAAGGTTGAGTCGGTTGCAAGGCCCCACTTTGTTTCAACGTCCAGGCGGAACTTGGCCATGAACTCGTGTACCTCGTTCATCTCCTCCATCATCAGGGACTCGTGATCCTTGTCGGCGCAGAAGTTGATATTGAGCAGTACCTTCTTGGAGTTGAAGATGTCATTGTGGTTAAGCAGGGGGGAGTTAAGTGCCTCGGCAATAGCCTTGGTGACACGGTTCTCGCCTTCGCCGAATCCTGTACTCATAATGGCAACGCCTCCGTCCTTCAGCACTGTGGTAACGTCCTGGAAGTCCAGATTGATAATACCGTGCATGGTAATGATTTCGGCTATGCTCTTGGCTGCAGTGGACAGGGTATCGTCGGCACGTGCAAATGCATTTATGACGGTCAATTCGGGGTAAATCTCACGCAGACGTTCGTTGTTGATGACAAGCAGCGCGTCTACGTGCTTCGATATTTCCTCGACGCCGTCCAGGGCCTGCTTTATCTTCTTTATTCCTTCGAACTTGAATGGTATGGTTACGATACCTACGGTCAGGATACCTGCTTCCTTTGCACATTGTGCAATGATAGGCGCAGCACCGGTACCGGTACCGCCACCCATTCCGGCAGTGATGAATACCATTCGTGTGCCGTCGTTAAGCATCTCCTTGATGGCATCCAGGCTTTCGCAGGCTGCTGCCCGTGCCTTTTCGGGACGGTTACCTGCACCAAGGCCGTCGCTTCCTAACTGCAGATGGTTGGGCACGGCACTGTCGTCCAGAGCTTTCTTGTCGGTATTGCACACGACGTAGGATACATCGTGGATACCTTCGCGATACATGTGATTAACTGCGTTACCGCCACCACCACCGACACCGATAACCTTTATTATACAATTGTTAGTCTTTGGCAGGTTTACCAATGGCAGACCCATGTCAAAATCCATATCTTGCTGAAAATCCATAATCTTAATGTGTTAGGGTGTTAATCTTCCTGGTTTAGTGCCTCTTGTATCTTCTCCCACCAGTTCTTCTTGTGTGGTCTGGGTTCTTCGGTAACAGGTGTTTCCGTCTGTGCTGGCGTCTGTTTCTGTTTCGGCGTTGACACCGGTTCTGGCTCTGCCTTGGGTAACGGCTCCTTTGTCGCAGTCTCTTCGGCCTTGTCACGGTTGACGCAATTCTGGTCACCATGCAGCAGAAGCGCAACAAGTGTATTCATCCTGCCGTTGTCAGCAATCTGAATACCCGGGGCTGTGCTTATCTCGGACGGAAGCTTGGCGATATGTATGGTTTTGTTTGTATGCGAGAATTTCTGGAATGCATTCTGCAAGGCGCGTATCTGCGAGGCTCCTCCCGTGAATACGATACCGGAAACAAGTTTGTCGCTGTCGCTCTTCAGCTGGCTCCATACATTCATCAGGATTTCCTCGTATCTTGCCTGGATTATATCCGACAGGGCCTCTTCGTTTACACTCCTGTCATGAGAAATGGATATTGTCTTGGTCTCTTCGTCGCTGGCAAATTGCTTCCAGGCATATCCATGACGCAGTTTCAATGCCTCGGCTTCATCGTTTTCTACAGACAGGCAGTTGGCGATGTCTGCCGTGACATTGTTGCCGCCCAGGGGTATCACGCACAGCTTCCTGAGAATGTTTTTGGTATATATGCTTACGGTAGTGGTGTCTGCTCCGAGGTCGACGAGTGCACAGCCGGAGCGTTTCTCTGCGGCATTAAGCAGTGTGTCTGCAAGTGTCAGCGGAGCAATCAGCAGCTCGGCAATCTCGTATCCTGCAGAACGGACACATTTCTCGATGTTCTCCTGGAGGGAATTACGTGCAATGACGTTCAGGAACCGTGCTTCGAGCTGTTCTACCTGCATGCCTACGACTTCTGCCTCGGTCCTGGTTCCTACCTGATATTCCTGTGGCACGACCTCCAGTATCTCCGAGTTTGTGTATACTACGCCCAGGTTCGTGTCCATCATCTGGTCAATCATGTCATTTGTAACCTGCGTTTTCTCGGTAAGCGGACGCTGGATTTTGTTTACTACGGTATGCAGTGACTGTCCGCCCAAGCCTACATAGACACGACGTACGCTTTGACCAAGCTGGAGTGAAACCTGTCCAAGCACCCTTGATATAGCCTGGGTTGTCTTGTCTATGTTGTCTACTATGCCCTTGCGAATGCAGTTGGATGCATTCTCCTCGACAATTGCCTTGATTTGCATTGTCCCATCTGCCATGCGCTGTCCCGCAATGGCGCGAACGGCAGTTGTTGCCAGTTCCAATGCTACGATAATGTCTTTGTCTGCCATATTATTGTTTTTAGTTTAATTTTTCTTGGTACATACAACCTGTCCGTTATAGCTCAGGTCAATATAAGCGTATTTGTTCCATCCTACCTTGTCCAGTCCCTCCTCCCGGAAAAGAAGCAGCTTGTCCATCTTTTCCTTAATATTGTCACTATTACCGATACGAATGCGGTGATCTCCTGTCATAGGTATCAGTTCTATATGCTGCTCGTCTATAACGTTTACCTGCTGGATTTCGTTTTTCCACGGCTCGTTGCTGTCCAGGAAGGATGCCAGGGGCAGCAGTTTGTCCTTTGCCAGCTTCTCGCTGATGTTACCTGTCATAAGGCACAGGTCCAGATTGAAATTGCCGGGAGGCATTACATTGCCGTTAGCGTCCATATAGTACTCGGTGTCATCCGTAATGACGTGCATTACGGGCTTACGCGAAATCACCCGGATGCACAGATTGTGCTTGGGAGTGAAATAGCATTGAACAGAATCGATATATGCATTCTCGCCTATAATCTGTTCGATCCTGTTAATGTTTATCTTGGAAATGGTCTGCCCCTGAGGTGAAATCTTTTTGTTTGCCAGGATATCGGACACGAATTCTTTATTGAACAATGCTTTCTCTGACGTATTGCTGATGACGACGTCTACGCCGCAGCAGACATAGTCCTCGTTCTTCTTGGACAATGTTGCAACAGTAAAGACAAGGTATCCTATTACGCCTGTCAGTAAAATGATTTTTAAGGCAGTTTTCATATAAGCCGTCTGTTTCTCTTAAAAGTTATTCCAATATTTTGGCAATCTCTCCCGAGAGGTCCTCAATGTCGCCGGCACCTAATGTTACCAGTACATCAAAGTCTTTCTTGCGTACAATATCCAGGATTTCGTCCTTGGAACATTTCTGCTTGTTAACGTTCTTCGCCAGATTATCGTATATCAGGTCGGAGGTTACTCCGGGTATAGGTTCTTCGCGGGCAGGATATATATCTGCTATGACAACATCATCCAATTGCGACAGGGCATTGGCAAAGTCCATATAGAAATCGCGTGTCCGTGTATACAGGTGTGGCTGGAAGATGACGCGTATGTGGCGTCCTTCATACAATTGCTTGATGCTTGCCAGACTCTGCCTGATCTCTTCTGGATGATGGGCGTAATCCGAGAGATATACCATGTCATCGCGTCTGATACGGAAATCAAACCGGCGGTCAACACCGCCAAAACTCAGCATGCCGCGGCGGATCTCTTCTTCCGTAGCACCGGCAATCTGTGCAAGTGCCATGGCACCGATGCCGTTGTCAATGTTGACTTTTACGGGTACTCCAAGCTCGATATCCCGGATGTTTCCCAGTGGAGAAACGAAATCGAATGTGATACGGCCGTTTCCAATCTTTACATTCTCGGCATGAAAGTCGCCCTTGTCAATGCTGTATGTATATGTCGTTACACCTTTCTGTGTGTCAGGCTTCATCTTCAATCCCGTGTGCAGGATCAGATAGCCGTTAGGGAGAATAAGGCTGGTGTATTTGCTAAACGATTCCAGATAAGCCTCTTCTGTCCCGTATATATCCAGGTGGTCTGCATCAGTAGATGTGATTACGGTTGCCCATGGAGTCAGCCAGTGGAATGACCTGTCGAATTCATCTGCCTCTATGACTACAAACGGACTCTGTTTGGACAGGATGTAGTTCGTACCGTAATTCTTGGTAATGCCGCCAAGGAAGGCATTGCAGTCCACGTGGCTTTGATGTAGCAGGTGGGCTGCCATGGACGATGTCGTCGTCTTGCCGTGTGTGCCGGCTACGCACAATCCTTTCAGTGATCGTGTCAATGTTCCCAGGACCTGGGCACGTTTCTGGATGTCGAAACCGTTGTCACGGAAGAACTTCATCTCGGTATGCGTGGCTGGAATGGCAGGAGTGTATATGACCAGACATTCCTTGTTGTCCTTGCAAGCCTGGGGAATTAGGCTGACATTATCCTCGTAATGTATCAGTGCACCTTCCTTTTCCAAGGCATTCGTCAACGGACTTGGTGTTTTGTCATATCCGCCTACGGTCAGGCCAGTGTTTAGGAAATAGCGGGCAATTGCGCTCATTCCAATGCCTCCGATACCTACAAAATATACTGCTTTCATCTTATAATCCATGGTTTTATGTGTTTACCTTTGTGTCTCGTCAGCCAGTTTCAGGACCTCCTCAGCTATTATTCGTGCAGAGTCCAGAAGTGCCATTTTTCTAGCATTTGTTCCCAGTATATCCAGCCTCCGCTTGTCTGCAACGGTCTGTAATGCCATAGGTATCAGTTTTTCTTCAGCCTCTGCATCACGCACGATGATTGCGGCATCACGATTGACCAATGCCATTGCATTGTGTGTCTGATGGTCTTCGGATACGTTGGGGCTCGGCACCAGGATACTGGGCTTGCCTAACAGGCATAGCTCGCTGATGCTGCTTGCTCCAGCGCGGCTGATGACCAGATCGGCAATCCGGTATGCCTTGTCCATATTTTTAATAAAGTCATAGACAAAGAGGTTCTCCGGCTTACCTTTTATCTCCAATTCCTTTTTGATGGTGTCCTTGTAGTATCCTCCGGTCTGCCATATAAACTGCACGTTGGACTCCCCTATAGTCTTCAGGGCCGAAAGTACGCTGTTATTCAAGGTCCTTGCTCCCAGGCTGCCACCAATCATAAGTATTGTCGGTTTTCCGGGATTGAGCCCGAAAGCCTTTGCCGCTTCTTCATGTGTTATGTCGCTACACAACTCCTGGCGTACAGGATTGCCCGTGAGCATTATGTTCTCCTTAGGGAAGAACCGTTCCATACCTTCGTATGCAACACATATCTTTCGGGCTTTCTTTGCCAAGGTCTTGTTTGTAAGTCCGGCAAAGCTGTTCTGCTCCTGAATCAGGCACGGAATCCCCATTTCATAAGCAGCATTAAGCGTTGCTGCACTTGCGTAACCTCCCACGCCTACTGCTACCTGAGGTTTGAACTCCCTGATGGTGTTACGTACCATTCTCTTGCTCTTCAGGTAATCCAGCAGCACACCCACATTCTTGAGGCTCCACAATGGACGTATCAGACCACGTACGGGAAGACCCTTTATATCGTAGCCGGCAGCAGGAACACGCTGCATTTCCATCCGCCCTTCCGCGCCAACAAACAGGATTTTGGCATCAGGACGAATCTCCTTAATGGCATTGGCTATGCTTACTGCGGGGAAAATATGTCCACCGGTACCGCCACCGCTTATGATAACTCTTGTTTCCTTCATGATTCCGTTGGTTTCTCCTCAACTGTAGCTGTTTCGTTGTCCTCGTCTATCTTTCTTGCCGAACGGCTTACGCTCAACATGATTCCCATATACGCACAGTTCACTATGGTACTGGTACCGCCTCGGCTTATAAGCGGCAGAGGCTGTCCCGTTACCGGCATGGCACCAACGTCTACAGCCATGTTGACCATCGCCTGTATTACCATCATCAGTGCCAGTCCCATAATTAGATATGCCGGGAACAATGCTTTGCACCTTCTTGCAATCACCATGGAGCGGTATAGCAGTAAAAGATACAGGAGCATTACGAAACCGCCGGCAATGATTCCGCCCTCTTCTATTATAATGGCATATATAAAGTCATTATCGGCATGTGGCAGATAATCCCTTTCGACCGAGTTTCCCGGTCCTTTGCCAAAAATACCGCAGGTACCGACAGCAATTTTCGCATGTGTTACCTGAATGTCTTCTGTAATATTGAAATCGTGCGGGTCATCGGGAATGTCACTGCCTTTCTTTATGCGGTTCGCCCATGTCTGTGCCCTGTGCAGAACGGGGACGTTGTCCTGATGCCATTTCTCAAATACCGCATCGGGAATTGAGTACACTGCCACGAATGCAAGTATGGCACCACCGGCAAGTACGCCGCCTATGGACAGCAGCCATCGCATGGGAATCTGGGCATAGAATCCTATCAGGTACAACACTATGAATATGATGCCTGCAGTACTCAGGTTTTCCGGAGCTATAAGTGCAAGAATCAGAAGAATCACAACAGCCGCCAGCCTGATACCGAATGTACTTACTCCGTCCTTTGTGCGGAATGTGCTGAAGACGAAGGCCGAGAACATTATCAGACCCAACTTGGCAACCTCGCTGGGCTGGAAAGTCAGCGGACCAAGAGGAATCCATCGTGCTGCACCGTTCTTCTGTCCTACAAAATATGCTATAATCAACAGGGCAAAGGAGGCCAGTACCAGAACAAGACCTATCAGCTTGTATAACTTGCAGGGCAGTATATGCAGTACCCATGCAATACATATGCCGAAGGCAACAATACTGCCATGTTTCATTACCGGTTCCCAATATGCACCGTTGGAATATGTCATGTTGCTGGATGCGCTATAGACCTCTACAATAGAAATCATGCACAACCCCAGGAATATCATCCACAAGGCCATGTCACCTTGCATAAGGCCCTTTTCCTTAAAGTTTTCTTTACTCCAGTTTACCATTTTCTTGTCATCATCTTTATGTTAGCGCCCTTTGCTCAGAGGGACCTTACCAATGTCTTGAACTGCTCGCCGCGGTCCTCCATGTTCTTGAACAGGTCAAAGCTTGCACAGCACGGACTCAGCAGTACGGTATATCCGGGTTTTGCCATTTTCACACATTCGGCCACACAATCTTTCATACTATGTGTATCTGCAGTCGGAATTCCCAGTTTGTCAAAGAAATTGTGCAGTTTTGTATTGTCGGCACCCAGGTATACGATGCCTGCACACTTTTGCTGTACCAATTCCCGGATGGCTTCGTAGTCATTACCCTTGTCCTTACCGCCGATAATCAGTATTGTAGGCGTTTCCATGCTCTCCAATGCATACCAGCATGCATCAACATTGGTTGCTTTCGAGTCGTTGATATAGTGTACGCCATTGACATTAGCCACCTTCTCCAGGCGATGCTCTACACCCTCGAAATCGGCAAGGCTCTTTTGCAGGTCGTCCTCATTTACACCAGCAAAGCGGGCGGCTATTCCGGCAGCGAGGGAATTATACATGTTGTGCTTGCCGTGCAGGGACAGCGACTGTTGCGGCATGCTGAACAGCTCAGGCTGCTCTATAGTATATGTTCCATCGCTGATGTAACCAGACATTCCTTTCTTGCTCAATATAGAGAACGGACACAGTCTTGACTTTATGTTGTATTTCTTTATCTCTTCCTTGACTATCGGGTCATCTGCCCAATAGATGAATACGTCTTCCTCCGTCTGGTTCTGGATAATGCGCATTTTGGAATCCGTATAGTTCTGCATCTTGTTGTCATATCTGTCCAGATGATCAGGAGTGATATTAAGAAGAACCGCAATGTTTGCACGGAATTCGTACATATTGTCCAGCTGGAAGCTGCTCAGTTCAATCACATAGTGCGTATAGTCGCAACCTTCCGCAATCTGCAAGGCCAGCGAACGGCCTATGTTACCAGCCAGACCTACGTTATATCCTGCATTCTTGAGGATATGGTATATCAGGCTTGTTGTCGTAGTCTTACCATTACTGCCGGTAATACATATCATCTTGGCATTGGTGTAACGTCCGGCAAACTCAATTTCGCTGATGACAGGTATGCCTGCATCAATAGCCTTCACAACCATTGGAGCAGTGTCAGGTATACCAGGGCTTTTTATTATTTCGTCAGCACACAGTATTTCATCCTCAGTATGCTTGTTCTCCTCCCATCTGATGCCATATTTATCCAGTATCTCCTTGTAGTTCGCCTTGATATTCCCCATATCGCTGACAAACACCTGGAATCCTTTCTTAAGAGCCAGTACCGCAGCGCCTACTCCGCTTTCTGCCGCGCCAAGAATTACTATCCTCATATATTATATATAATAATGTATTGTCGTTATTATCTTATCTTCAATGTTACAATTGCCAATGCTGCCATGATTATCGTAACAATCCAGAATCGTACCGTCACCTTGCTTTCCAGCCAGCATCCGTTTGGCCAGTTAAGGAATATCTTCAGGTCCTTTGCCAGGTCCTCGGGCTTAACCCTGAATGTGTCATGTATGGGAGCACGCTTTATAACACGCCATTTTTCCCCGTGTTTATTACCCATCTTCGCAACATTTGTCTGCAGGAGCACACTTATGCTCTCGATGAGGAAGACGAAACAGATGACAGGAATAAGCAGCTCCTTGTGAATGATGATTGCCGTTACAGCAATTATACCTCCGATGGCCAGAGAACCTGTATCACCCATGAACACCTGTGCCGGATATGCATTATACCACAGAAATCCTATAAGCGCACCCATGAAAGCCAACAGGAAGATAACCAACTCCTCCGATCCGGGAATAAACATGATATTCAGATAGCTGGCCAACGTGATATGGCTCGACACATACGCAAGTATTGCCAGTGCCGCACACATTATCGCCGAATTTCCGGCACACATACCGTCCATTCCATCGTTAAGATTGCTGCCGTTGCTGACTGCCATTACGACGAATGTCACTACGAATACGAAGAATATCCATCCGGCAGCCGTCCTGTATTGTCCCAGGAACGAGAACAGGTTGCTGTAGCTCAGGTTGTTGTTTTTAACAAAGGGAATCGTCGTTATAGTGCTTTTAACCGGCTCGCTCTTGTGTATTACAACCTCGGTCGCTCCTTGTTTTACTGTTGTGATGTTTTCACGGATAACAGCATCAGGGCTCTGCCACAGGACAAGTCCTATTATCAGTCCCAGGACAGCCTGCCCTGCCAGCTTGTATATAGGGCGGAGACCGTCCTTATGCACTTTCATCTTTATGTAGTCATCCATGAAGCCTATAAATCCTAGCCACAATGTCGTGGCAAGCATCAGCAGCATGTATATATTGCGTAGTCGGCCAAGCAGCAGACACGGCACGATGGTGGCAACAATTATGATAATACCGCCCATGGTGGGAACGTTCTTCTTCTGAACGCCGTATGGGTCAATACTTGCATCGCGCTGTGTCTCGTTTATATTATGCTGCTTCATCCATTTGATGAAGTACTGGCCGAACCACATGGATATCAGCAGGCTCAGCACCAGTGTCAGTATTCCTCGGAACGAGATGTAATGCCACATTCCGGAACCGCTTATGCCGTAGCTTTCTAAAAATCTGAATAGATAATATAGCATTCTGTAATAGTATATTTGATGTTATGTATATTATTCGAGGCCAAATGCTTCGTATATAATCTCATGATCGTCAAAATGATGCTTCACCCCCTGGATGATCTGATAGTCCTCATGTCCCTTTCCGGCAACAAGGATAACGTCACCTGGATGCGCCATCATACATGCTGTGCGTATTGCCTCGCGACGGTCTGTGATACTTATCGTTTTCTTCATGTCTTCCGGTGTAAGGCCTGCAAGCATGTCATTTATTATATCCTGCGGATCCTCGAAACGAGGATTGTCACTTGTTATGATCACATGGTCGCTCTGCTTGACAGCCTCCTGAGCCATCAGCGGCCGCTTGCCCTTGTCACGGTTGCCACCTGCACCGCATATGGTCCAGCATTCGCCCTTGCCCTGTAATACCTCGTTGATAGTCGTCAGAACGTTTGCAATAGCATCCGGAGTATGTGCATAGTCTACTATGGCGGTCACGCCATTGCCAGAGCGTATTGTCTCAAAGCGTCCGTTCACTGGTTTCATGGCGCTCAGCTCAATTAGAGCCTCCTGCTGGCCTATGCCCATCATGCGCAGTGCACCATATACGGCAAGCAGGTTCTGGACATTGAACCGGCCGACGAATTGGACAAATACCTCGGTGTTGTCGAAAAGCAGATTCATACCCTCGAAACTTTCTTCCAGCACCTTTGCACGGAAATCAGCAATACCGCGTATTGAGTATGTCTTTACGGTCGCCTTGGTATTCTGTGTCATAACCATGCCATTGCGGTCATCTGCATTCGTAATCGCAAATGCCTCCTTGGGAAGCATGTCGAAGAATCCTTTCTTGGCATCACGGTAGTTCTCGAATGTCTTGTGATAATCCAGATGATCGCGTGTCAGGTTCGTGAACAGACCGCCGGTAAAGGTCAGGCCTCCAATTCGTTTCTGTGCTACAGCATGGCTGCTTACCTCCATGAATGCATATTCGCAACCGGCATCTGCCATATCTCCCAACAGGTGATTCAACGTGATCGGGTCAGGCGTTGTGCATTCGGTGGGGTAGGGCTTACCGTCAATATAGTTGCAGACAGTGCTGCAGAGACCAGCCTTTAAGCCCATGTGCCTTACAATATTGTACAATGTAGTGGCAATTGTCGTCTTGCCGTTGGTTCCGGTAACGCCTATCAGCTTCATCCTCCTGGTCGGATTGCCATAAAACTCAGTTGCCAAGGGCCCTACGGCATCCTCGGTATTATCATACTGGACATATGTGACATTTTCCGACAGCGTTTCAGGTAATTTCTCGCAGACAACTGCGCTTGCGCCAAGTTCAATAGCCCTGGCAATATAGTCGTGCCCGTCGACCTGAGTTCCGCGCATGGCAATGAAGGCCGTACCCTTCTCTACCTTGCGCGAATCAATCTCCAGTTTCGCTATTTCAATGCATGCATTGCCGATAATGTCCTTTGGCTTGCAATGCTCTATGATTTGAGTCAGTTTCATATACCTTATATATAGTATAATAGTTTACGTCTTATTCCAGAATCAGGTTTACGGTTGCAGGTTTTGTTATTTCAGTTCCCGCAGGAATGCTTTGTTCCTTTACGGCTCCCGTTCCTTGTAGTTTTACTTTCAGCCCCCTCTTCTTCATCTCGTAAACAGCATTTCGTGCTCCCATTCCGATAACATTCGGAACATGTTTGTTGTCTGTCGAATCCGCCTTGGAGCGGGCAACCTTCTTCGTCGGTGTATAAACAGAAAGGCTGTCTGCTGCCTCCTTTGCATCACGGGCCGACAGGTCCGCACTGTCCGCCACCCGAAGCAGGCAGGCCACGCTTCACGATACATACGATACAACTGTAGCGTGGAGCTTCGCTTGGGTAGAAGCCACAGAAGCTGACCATGTATTTGTGCGATGCATAGCTTCCGTTCTCGGAGAACTGCGCCGTTCCAGTTTTTCCGCTAACCTCAAACAGCTTGCTGCCGTTACCCGCCTTATGACCTAAGCCGAGCTTTACTACATTGTGCAGGCAGAACTGTATGTCCTTCAGTGTCGACGGTTTGCAGATCTGCTGTTTAATGACCTCGGTCGGGAATTCGCGAACCACCTGTCCGTTTACCAGCTCGGCTTTTACGAATCTGGGGCGCACCATTGTGCCATTGTTGGCAATAGCATTGTAGAATGTCAGAGTACTGATAGGTGGCAGCATCGTAACATATCCTATGCTCATCCACGGCAGGTCGGTTTTGCTCCAATATCTTATCTGGCTGTCTGGACGTGGGATGATAGGTTCTCCCTTACCGGCAAATGGAAGGTTCAAAGGTATGCCTACTCCTATTCTCAGCAATCCGTCCACGTAAGCCTTTGGATTGTCATGATAAGCATTGTCGATGATGCGGCTGACACCGATATTACTACTCTGCTCCAGTATCTGTGATACTGTCAGGGTACCATATCCGCCACGATGCCAGTTGTGGTCTTTCATCACACGGCCATGCATCTGGAACTGTCCGTGATTACAGTCAACAGTATTGTCCAGTGTTATCTTGCCGTCATCCAGGGCAACCATTATACTGGCCGTCTTGAATGTAGATCCCGGTTCCATCAGGTCGCTGACCGCGCTGTTCTTCATCTCGTAGTATTCACCATCCTCGGCACGGTGCATGTTTACGATTGCCTTTATGTCGCCCGTAGCACATTCCATCACGATGGCAATGCCGATCTCACCGTTTACCAGAGGTTCCTTCAGTTTTGCAACCATAGCCTTTTCGGCAAAGTCCTGTATATCCACGTCTATTGTCGTCATCAGGTCGTGTCCCTGTACCGGCTCACGGTCAATGATGCTTACACGGTGGTTCCTGACCTTCATGCGGTGGCTCAGGCCGTTCTTTCCTCTTAGGATGCTGTCATAGCTCAGCTCAATGCCGTTCTTTGCAGCGTCCGAGTCACGCCACAGGTCGCCCAGCGTACGGCATGCCAGTGATCCGTATGGATGTTTGCGCTGCAAGGTCTCGTCAGCATAGAATCCGCCCTTGAACGAGGCATCCCTCAGCAGCGGCAGTTTCTTGCACTCCTTGTACTGGATATATGTTGCATGGCGCGGATATATCCTCCATGCATGGCTTCCCCTGCGCTTGCCTTCCTCCAGGCGTGTGCGGAACCATTCGGATGTCTTGTCAGGGAATATCCTGGCAAGTCCGTCGCAAATGCTGTCCAGTTGATGTTCAAACACCGAATCGCGGTATGCCTGAGCCTTGACACGCGCCTTTTCGTTCTTGTCGATTACAACGTAATCCATATACAGTCGATATTCGGGAACGGAACCCGCCATCAGTTTACCGTTGCAGTCGTATATGTTGCCACGGGTTGCCTGTATTGGAACATTCTCCTTTACGAACATCTTGCTCACTTCTGTCCAGTACTCACGCTTGCTGACCATGGTGTACAAGGCTGTGCTCAGGATATACACACCCACCAAAGCCATCAGGATGACTATAATGCGGAAACGCCCTATAGTATTGTTTTTGTCAGCTTTCATGTCGTGTATTATTTGTTTGTGGTTATTATATGGTACGGAGCTTTGTTGCTTACTTGAATGGAACTGTCTCCGAATGCTTTCAGCTGCAGTTCTATCTGACTCTGTCTTGTCCGGAATGTCAGTTCACTGTTTCTTGTCAGGCTTCTGAATTTCCAGTCCTGCAGTTCCTCGCGCAATAACTGCTCCTCGATGATTTCCTGTTGTGCGGCATATCGGTTGGATATGTAGACTATGATGCCTATTACGATAACCACGAACAACCATATCTGGCGTTTGAACCACTGTCCGTCGATGCTTATCTGCTTCCAGGCATCCCTTAATTGGCGTAATGCCAGTTCGTTGTCAGTCTCAACCCGCCTTATTCTCCGTTTTACGACCTTCTTCTCGACCTTTATGGGCTCTGTATCTGTTTCTTTCATCTTTTCTCTGCTATGCGAAGTTTAGCCGAACGGCTGCGTGGGTTAATATTTATTTCTTCTTCCGAAGGTATAATAGCTCCTTTGCCTATGTCTTTTAGTATTGATGCATGGTTTCCGTAAATCAGCGATTCTACACTGTTATCGTCCTTGTCTTGTCCTGTCCCCCGTATGTAGTTCTTTACTATCCTGTCTTCCAAGCTGTGGTAGGTCATTATTACCAGCCTCCCCCTCTTGTTTAAAATGGATGTCGCCGCTTCCAGCATCTCCCCCAAGGCTTTCATCTCTCCGTTGACTTCTATCCTCAGCGCCTGGAACACACGTGCCAGATCCTTCTTTTCACGTTCCCTGCCTAACAGCGGCGAAACTATGTCCGACAACTGTCCGGTTGTCCTGATATCTCCTTTGCCCCTGCGCCTGACTATCTCGGCGGAAATTCTCCGGCTCTGCTTCAGTTCTCCATACAGATACAGGATATCTGCAAGCCGTTCTTCGGGATATTCCATTACTATGTTGTGTGCCGTGAGGGAACTCTTCCTGTTCATCCTCATGTCCAGGGCAGCATCGTACCTGAACGAGAATCCCCTTTCCCCGTCATCCAGATGATGGCTGCTTACGCCCAGATCAGCCAGTATGCCGTCAACACCGTCAATATTATAGTACTGCATCCAGTTGCCGACAAAGCGGAAGTTGCTGTGTATGAATGTGAACCGCTCATCCACTATTGCACCATCCCTCGCATCATTGTCCTGATCAAAACCATACAGATGACCTTTCTCTCCCAGTCGCTTCAGGATTTCCTTGCTATGTCCCCCTCCTCCGTATGTCAGGTCCAGATAAATGCCGTCCGGCTTTATGTTCAAGCCTTCCATGCACTCGTCAAGCATAACCGGAATATGGTAGGTCGGGCAGTCCATCTCTTCGTGGGTGTTCTCGCTATTCAGCCGCAGGGTTCATCAGGTTCTCCAAATTATGAGCCAGTTCGTCAGTACGTGAAAGCATGTCAATTGCTGTCTGGCGGTTCCATATTTCAATCGTGTCGTCAACACCAATGAAGCGAACCTCGTAGTCTAGGCTTGCAATTTCTGCATATCTCTGTGGTATCAGTATACGCCCGTTGCTGTCCATGCTGACACTTTCCGCTCCGGCTACAAACCCGCGCAGCGCAGCACGTCCGGAGCTGTCAAACATGTTTGTACGCTGTGTGATGGCATCTACCTGGGCATTCCAAACGTTCTCGGGATATAAGACCAGACATTTCTGGAATACGTCACGACGAAGGATCAGTCTCTCTACGCCCTCACGCTGCATCACTTTGCGGAAAACGGCAGGAAGGAAGACACGTCCCTTCTCGTCCATTTTTGCATCAATGTTGCCTGTAAATCTCATGTGCGTGTTCCTTATAATCGAATTTTGTCGCAAATATACAATTTTCTCCACAATTCCCCACCAACTTTTTGAATTATTTTTCATTGAACCTAGAACTATTTATTTTCACCCTCGCAGTGACAAGTAGTGATATTAGTTCTAAGTATTGATAAAATGGATATATTTGATGTAATTTACTGAAATTAAGTACCAAATGGGAAAAATCCGGCAATTAAAATTTGTCGGTGGGGAATTTTTCCGTATCTTTGTCGTGGATTAAAAATAATTAATCAAATTCCATGTTTATCACCAAAAGATTCCTACCCGGTTTTTGTTTAAGGTTCGCTCTTGTCCTGACGGCAGTGTTTCTGGTATGTTCATCAGTCGATGCCAGGCGCAAGGAGCGTAGGAGCGTTGTCCGTCTCGAAACAACTATGGGCACGATCCGCATAGCACTTATGGACGAGACCCCCGTTCATAGGGACAATTTCCTGAAACTTGTGTCCCAGGGGTTTTATGATGCGACCTTGTTCCATCGCGTTATCAAGGATTTTATGATTCAGGGCGGTGACCCATCCAGCCGGACAGCTCCGTCGGGAGTCCTTTTGGGCGACGGTGACCTAGGCTATACCTTGCCGCCCGAATTCTGCCTGCCGGACCTGTATCACAAGCGTGGCATGGTAGCTGCTGCCCGTGAAGGCGATGATGTCAATCCCGAACGCCGCAGCAGCGGCTGTCAGTTCTATATCGTCTGGGGCAGGAAGATGGGACCAGCCTCTCTCAACAAGGTGCGATCTTCCTGGGAAGAAAAAGGCTATGAATACAATCATTTCATGACGGACGACTATCAGATGATAGGCGGAACACCCCATCTGGACGGAGAATATACCGTGTTCGGCGAGGTGATAGACGGGCTTGATGTTGTTGACAGGATACAGCAGGAAAAGACCGATTCCAATGACCGTCCAATACAGGATGTGCGCATTGTCAAGGCTTCTGTCGAACAATACGGCAAAACTGGCCGTTCCCGTTGAAACCACCCCTTTTTGGCGTTATTATGGTAAAAAGGATTATTTTATCCTTTTCTATGTGCACACGCGAAGGAAAAAGTGTAATTTTGCCCCCAAATTAAGAAATCAGCTAAAATAACGTAGAAACAAAAGGCTAAATATGAAGATAAAGTTGCTGATATTATCATTGCTCCTGGCGTTGTCCTCAACTGTTCTCCTGGTTTCCTGTATAGCAGAGGCGCCGCTGGAGATAGAATGTGACATCGAAGAGATTTCCGTACAACTTGAAAACCCGTTGGATATATTCGACCAAGAATCATATGCAACGTACCGTTTTCTTCCCATAGAGACTAAGCATGTCTTTTCGGTAAAGCATAATGCTGCCTTGGGAAGCTATCCTGTTTACATCAAGACCTCCAAGGGTTCTACTGCATTTATTGTCATCGACGGTGAAGAGGTGCCGTTCGAGAATGGCCGTCTCGTAAATTTCACCAACGAGCGGGTGCAGAAATTCGTCATCCGTTGTGAAAGCGGCGAATGGAGCAAGACTTACGAGGTCTCCATGGAACATCAGCCGGCATATACGGTGTTGACCGAGATGCTGATTACGTTCAATGGAAACTATACAATCCAGGGCAAGACATCCACTAACCCCGGCTATTATGTTTGGACCGAAACAGACCCTGTTATCACGAAGAACCTGTTCCGTGCAGGTGATCCTGTCTGGAAGAACGGCAACCCCGGATTCATATTGAGCCGAGGCAGTGCACAGCCCGACGAGTATCCGACAATACCTGTCTTCAACGGCGGAATGGACGGTAGCGATTGTGTCGAGCTACATACACGCAGTACAGGTTCCTTCGGACAGATGGTACATATCCCCCTGGCAGCAGGCAGTATGTTCAATGGCCTGTTCGATTCCAGCAAGGCATTGAACGATGCCCGCAAGGCAACGCGTATGGGAGTTCCCTGTCCGCACAAGCCGATACGTATCGAGGCAGACCTGAGATACGAGCCCGGCCCCAAGTTTCAGGATTCAAACGAGAACGAGATTACAGGCGTCGTGGACGAACCCGATCTGTATTGCATAATATATCGTAATGCTGACGAGAATGGTAATGCAGTGGTCCTTGACGGCGATGATGTCCTCACCAACAAGCATATAAAGGGTGTTGCGCGCCTGAAACACAACTATAATATGGTCTGGAACGAGGAGGAACAGCGCCATATTCCGGAGCCGGTTCTTACCAACAGCCCCATACATGGTATTACGAACGAATGGCAGCATGTCTCGATACCTGTCAATTATGATTTCTTCCAGACGGGACATGAGAACGTGATAGACCCCATCCTTCTCAGAAACCGCGGCTATAGCATTGTGATAGGCTCTACCAGCAGCTGGCGCGGCGGATATTTCGAAGGAGCCCTGGATTCCAAGCTCTATATGGACAATGTCAAGGTCGTATTCGAGGACCCCGAGGATGAGGGCGATACCACGCTCCCCATAGCATCCGCAAGTATTATTGTCGACGATCCCCTGGCCTTGTTCCCCGAGGAAGGTGACAGCATCCAGTATATGGAAGAGGGTACGACCGAGATAGTATTCCCTGTAAAATGGGATGCCGACATGACATCCGTACCATTGACCCTTCATCCGGGTCAGGGCTATACTGTCTATGACGAGGCTGGCAAGGTATTCGTTTCCGGAACCAAGGTAGACCTTTCCAAGGACAAGGTATTGAAGCTCAAGGCCCGTGATGCCGAGGGCAAACTGGAAATCATATATACCGTACGAGCCAAGTTCGAGGATCAGCCCGTTCCGACAATCCTTTCCGCATGTATCAAGATAGCATCGCCGCTGACAATATTCAACAATGTCGGTGACAGCGTACAGACCCCGTCAGCGTCCAACGAAATCATATTCCCCGTAAGATGGGATGCCGTTGTCACCGCAGTACCTTTGACCCTGAACGTCAGCAAGTGGGCAACTGTCCAGGATGCAGGTGGCAACAGTTTCGTTTCCGGAAGCAATGTAGACCTTTCCGACGGACAGTTCCATCAGTTCAAGGTCTTCAGCCAGGACGGTACCCAGACAAATACATACAAGGTCAAGGTCAAGTATGCCGAACAGGCCGAATTCACCGTATCGTCATTCAGCATTGTCGTAAACAATCCGCTTGAGATATTCAAGCAGGCAACCGACAGCGTCCAGACCGCAAACGAGGCGAACGAAGTCGTATTCCCAGTCAGGTGGAATGCCGATGTTACCGCAGTACCCCTCACCATCCACGCAACCAAGTTCTCGACAATCTATGACGAGAACGAGGAGGTCTTTACATCCGGCCAGAAGGTAAATCTTTCGGATGGCGAGTTCCATACATTTACTGTCAAGAGCCGTTTCGGCAAGAATACACTTACATACAAGGTAAGGGCAGATATCGGTCAGGAACCCCGCTACGTATTCAGCTTCGAGAATGGAAACACATCCAGCGGATATTACACATGGACCGATGCAAACCTCGCTTCTTCATGGGTGACCACCAACCCCATGTTCAAGGTCCTCCGTACCGGAGCATCAGCATCCGAGTGTCCTGCCAGGAAAGACGGTACCAGCGTGTTGCTGCTCGAGACCGCAGCCAACAACAGTACATACGCATCCATGCTGAAGATGCGTACTGTTCCCGGCATGCTGTTCAACGGAACCATGGATTCATACTCCCTCCAGCAGGCTATGAGTGGAGGTCTGTCATATTTCCAGTCACTGGCACACTACGGAGCACCCTTCAAGCACAAACCAACAAAGATGAAGGTCCGTGCCAAGTATATTCCAGGCGAGAAATACTACAAGGGCAATACCTACACTGCAGGCGAGACCGATTCTCCAGACATATACTGCGTGTTCTATCGTAATATGGGAGGCCAGTTCGTACTCTCTGCCACCGATCTGTTTACCCATGGCAATATCGCAGGTTATGTCAGACTCCACGGCTCAAGCAAGCAGGTAGGCACCACATGGACCGATCTCGAGTTCAAGATAGAGACATACAATGTCGATGCCGCAGCATTGGCAGACGGAGGCTACAGCATGGTCATCGGAGCCACCAGCAGCTGGAATGGACATAATATGGAAGGAGCCGAAGGTTCCAAACTATACATCGAAAGTATAACCATTTTTTACGAGGATTGATGAACAGGATAATCAAATATATTGCGGTAGCCGTTGTATGCTTGGCTACCATGCCGGTATGGGCTCAGGAAACCGATGTTGACACACCAATTCCCGTTGCAGACAAATGGGAACGCTGGGGACCTACCAGCCGTACAGGCTTCGGTTTCCAACTTAAGATGGGATACAGCATCGGAGGTTATTCCCCGCTTCCCATTCCCCGTGAAATCCGGCAGATTCAGAAATTCAGCCCCCAGGGAGGTATCAGCGTCGGTGTCGAGGGCTACAAGATGTTCAACCGCCGTTGGGGCCTGAAGATAGGCGTCACACTCGCCAACCAGGGCTTCTCGACCAGAGCCGAAGTAAAGAACTATTATACCAAGATAGTGCTTGATGGCGAGGAACAGAAAGGATGGTTTACCGGTATCAACGAGACCAGCATCAACAACTGGACATTGACAATACCCGTAATGGCAACCCTGCGCATGAGCCCTCGCTGGCACGTGAGCATGGGTCCTTATTTGCAGATGTTCCTGTCCAAGAATTTCGATGCCAAGGTACACGGATTCCCCGAGGCAGAGCGTGCCGAGGACGCATATCTCCGCGTTGACCACGGTGACGGTTCCGGCCCTACTCAGGACAAGAACATATTCGGTCCCGAGAAGGAAGCCACAACCAGCCTGGGCAAGGATATGGTCTTCTGCACTGCAGGTGTCGAGCTCCTTTTCGACTGGAAGATAACCAAGCACATCGGAGCATTCGGTAAGCTTGACTGGGGCTTCACCAGCATCTTCCCCGGCGATTATGACACAGTACGTTTCAAGATGTTCCCAATATTTGGAACAATAGGCGGAGCATATTGCTTCTGATACATGTAGGGAATTATAGGAAAAAAATAAGGTAAAAAGACAGATCGGATTTCAGATGAAGAAATTATTTACATTGTTTGTTGCAGGTATGCTGGTTGCCACAGCCGGCGCTCAGGGCATCTTCCAGTTCCAGAATTCAGATTTCGAACAGTGGGAGGATGTCACATATAACGATAAGACACAAATAGCACCCATTGCATGGCACTCGTATCTGACAGGTACAGGTGCGGTCAAGGCCAATGCCGTAAAGTACGCAGCACCCTTGGAGAAGGGCGAGGCACGCACTGGCTCTGCAGGTACAACCAGTGTCCTCGTCAAGGGCAAGAACTATCTGACCCTGAACCTGGCAGGTAATCTGACGACCGGCTGTGTCGAGATGGGCCATCTCAATCAGGGCAACACCGCCGTCAACTACAATTACACCAATATCACCAGCGGTCAGGCCATGCAGTTTACCGGACGTCCCGACGCAATGAAGGTCTGGGTACGCTTCCACGGCGTAAACAAAGGACAGATTGCAGCATATCTGCACAGCGCCGGCCGTTTCCAGTTCCCCATTGCCACAGGCGACGACATCACCGGCCAGATGGTCGGCAGTGCCGCACAGTTTGCAGACAGCAACGACCAATGGACCGAATACACCATACCGTTCAACTATGTCGGCAACGACAATCCCGCCTATGCACTCGTATCGTTTACGACGACCAACATCCCCGGCAAGGGTAGCAAGGACGACTATATGTACATCGACGATATCTCCCTGGTATACAACAGCGAACTGTCGGAAATCATGTATAACGGAAAGAGCATCCTGGGGAAGATCTCTGTTGATGCCGAGTACGACGAAAGCCTCCTTTCCGGCTTGAAATCCAATGGCGCAGGCGCAACCATCACACACCAGTACAACCCCGCTACATACGTGCTGACCGTCAAGGTTACTGCACAGGACAACAGCTCTGAGCACACATACACATACCAGTTCAGGAAACCCACGGTATACTACACCGTCACGTTCCTGACCTATGACGGCCAGACCATAGTCACCAAGACCATAAAGGAAGGAGACCCCGTTGTCGCCCCCAATGCACCTGCCCGCGAGGGATACACCTTTACAGGCTGGGACCCCGATATTGTCTCACCCGCACAGGCAGACGCCACATATACTGCCACCTACGAGGAGATAATCCCAGAGGACGTCTACTACACCGTTACATTCCTCAATTACAACGGAGAGACCATCTTCACTACACAGATCAAGGAAGGTGACAGGATAATCGTTCCCGAAAACCCCGTACGCGAAGGCTATACCTTCATGGGGTGGACACCCGCTATTGTCGAGATTGTAACATCCAATGCCACCTATATGGCCACTTACGAGAAGGATGAGGAGCCCGAACCCGTACACGAATGGCCCTCTGCAGGAACAGTATCGACATACGAGGACAATGTCACCGTCACCATCAACGGCCAAAAGGGCGACCCACAGCCATGTGTGGTTAATGTAAAATACGGCCAGGACGGTGTCATAGACTTTGCCCTGAACGACTTTATACTCATCAGCAACGGCGACGAGATACCTGTCGGCAATATCAAAGTCCAGAATATTTCACAGGAATGGGACCGTACCATAGCAGCCGGCAAGTTCTCGTTCACCGGAAATATAACAATCCCCGAGGGCAGCGACCCCGAAAAGTTCTGGATGGGCCCCTATTTGGGCGTTATCCCCATGCAGATGACTGGCGAGATGAACGACCAGGAGCTTCACGTCCAGATCTTCATCAACCTCATGTCCACAATGGGTCAGATGGTTCAGGTCGAGGTAGGCAACGAGCTGGGCAAGGATGCAGAACCGATAATTACATACAAGCTCAAGCCCAACTCCGTTACATTCAATCCATCCACCCTCACATACGATGCAACATCCGTCCAGATGTCCTATGTGATACTCAAGCACTCCTCCAAGGCAGATGTCGAGGACGTCGAGATACCACGTTCAACCACCCTCGACTGGTTCCAGACCAACGAAGAGAAATCCATAACAGGAACATACTACGATTCCGAATACAAGGTAGAGGTCCAGTATTACATCCTCAAGCCCGCAAAGCCGGCCGCAAAGATCGACTATTGGATCAAGCCCGGTTCCGTAACCTACAATCCCGAGGTAATCCCCTATGATGCGACATACGTTAACCTGTGCTACGTAGTAATCAAGCATTCTTCCGACGAAAGCGTTGCCGACGAAGAAATCAACCGCACCTATGCCATTACATGGGATGCTACCGACGACGAGGTCAAGATGTCAGGCACATACACAGATCCAAAGTACAAGGTACAGGTACCGTACAGCATCTGGAAGCTTGCCAAACCCGCATGGATGATGCCCACATCAGGAACAAAGACATACAGCGAGGACCTTTACGTCGGCGTAGACGGCAAGATGAACGGCCCTATGGACAGCGAGGTGCAGATCACCTTCCATGACGACAATACTATAGACCTGGCACTCTATAACTTTATTCTCAAGTCCGGAGATTCAGATCCCATGTACGTCGGCAATATATTGATCGAGAATGTAGGTCTTACAGACACAGGTCAGCACTATTCCACATTCGAATACAACGGCAATCTTGACATTGCCGCAGGCACAGACCCCGCCGATGCAATGTGGATGGGTCCCCTGCTGGGAACACTCCCCTTGCCCACAGCAGGCAAGATCAACAACGAGCAGCTGTTCGTAACTATCAAACTGCATGCCGGTGGTCAGGATATCGACGTGCAGGTAGGCAACAAGGCATACTTTGATAATCTGGACGGCGAGGACTTTACCGGGGTTACCGATTTCGTGACAGCAAGACCATCGTCCAATACAACCGTCGGCTCCTGCTACAACCTTCAGGGCCAGCGCGTCAACCCGTCAGCCAAGGGCATACACGTCGTAAACGGCCGCCTCGTGCTGAAACTCTGATGACATTTGATAGAAACAGGTATTATATTTAGGATAATAGATTGAACTACGAGATGAAGATGAAAAGATTTTTATATACCTTCCTGATGGCAGCCGTTGCAATATCGGCTAACGCCCAGTATCAGTTGGGCAACTCCGATTTCGAGCAGTGGGAAGAAGTCTCATACAGCGGCAAGACCGGCGAGGAACCCCTGCTTTGGAGCTCCTTCCTGGACGGAACAGGTTCCCTGAAGGGAATGGCAGGCGCAGTACAGCTATGGAAGAGCACCGATACACGCCCAGGTACCAAGGGACATTACAGCGCCGAGATCAAGGCACGTAATGTAATGTTCGGTATCATCGCCCAGGGCAACCTTACCACAGGCTGCGTCAACATGGGTTCTACAACCGCCACCGATGCAAGCGGAAACTACAACTACATCAACGAGAGCCGTACCGACCAGTCAATGCGCTTCTCCGGTCACCCCGATGCAGCACGCTATTGGGTCAAGTTCAACGGCAAGAACGACGGCAAGGTCAGCATCACCCTCACTACCAAGGGCTATTTCCAGGACCCCCAGGCCAACAACATCACAGCAACCGTTGTAGCCAGCAGCATCAAGTCCACCCCCAGCAACAGCACCTGGACCCAATATACCGTCCCCTTTGACGTCAAGGATTCGTCCCGTGATCCCTATTATGTCCTGGTAAATATAAGCACCAGTGCAATCGCAGGCGACGGAGCCGAGTCAGACCACCTCTATGTTGACGACCTCGAGATGCTGTACTACAGCGAGGCAAAGAGTATTACCTATGACGGCCAGGACATACTGGGCAGGACAAAGATGGACTGCCTCTTTGACCCCGACAAGCTTACCGACGTCAAGATGACCGGCCGCGCAGCAACATGGTCATACAGCTTCGACTACAACGCATACGCATTGACGGTTACCGTCCGCGGTGAGAATTTCAGCGAGGACGCAAGCAATTTCCATTCATACACGATACCGTTCACCAAGCCCAATGCCGATATCACCAGTGCCACTCAGGACGGAGTCGATCTGCTCACCAATTCCCAAGACGTTATATATAATAAGGAACGCATGCAACTTACGTTCAACGATGACGTCCGCTCACATACCGAATCATTCGATATCAAGACCTGTCAGCTTACCGTTGTAATGACAGACATGTTCGATAACAAGATTACACGTATCATACAGTTCCACGTGCCAGCCCCCGCTATCGTGTCAGCAACATGGAATGGCGAGTCCGTCAACGTCGATGCCTTCAGCACGACCGACCTGTATAGCGAGTCAGATTTTGTCCTCATTGGCAACGAGGACGCCACCCTCGTGCGCTCGTTTGACGAGGGCACGCTCCTGCTGACCGTTACTGCCCAGGCAGCAGACGGTTACGACATCTTCAACCGCGTATATACATACCAGTTCGGACTCGGCCAAATGCCCGATCCCCGTGATGAGGTCATCGAGCCCGTCAAGATGGAGAAGAACAAGCAGTACTACATCCGGAACAAATACCACGACATGTATGTACTGGACAACAATACCCTTTCCAGCGGCAAAGGCGTTGACATCACAAAATGGACCGTAACCGACAATAACTACATACAGAGCACCAACGGCAGGTATTTCAACATTACCATTAATTACAATATCGTCGTTACGGCACCGACCAGTGTGTCCTACAGTGTAAACAGCACCTCTGCTACAGAGCTGGATATCCAGCAGTCAGTTGACGGATATATCATTTCCAAGACGGCAACTTGGAGAGCATGGTTTGTAGATCGTTCGTATCAGGCATTCCTGTTCTGGAGCGAAAATGCAGCAAGTGGTGCAGACGGAGCCAACAAACTGGACCCATATGGCTCTGGTGATGCACGCAACGACCTTGCAAAATGGCAGTTCTTTGACTGCAATGCCGTTGACTGCCGCAATCTCCGCATCGAGCTGTACGACGAGCTGACACGTGCCCAGCAGATGGGTATGGACATCACCTCGTATCGCCAGGTTATGAACAAGAACGCCACCAACAAGACAGTCCTCAGCGACCTCCTCGCTACCGTACGCGCAGCCCAGTTCAACTTCGTGGACAAAGGCTTTACCGAAGACCGCACGTCTTTGCTCGGTTCAACCGACCTGACCAACTCCACATACTGGAATACCAACATGTCCAAGAATACAACCGGCGGACACCACTGGGACGGCACCATGACTCCGTACTACGAGCAGTCAGCCTCGCCTGTCAACTACTGGGAATCATCCAGCCCATGGACATCAAGTGCCCGTCAGACTGTCAAGCTCCCTGCCGGCCACTACATGGTCAAGGCCACCGCACGCGCCAGCCAGTATGCCCAGTCATACATCAAGGTAGGTGACCAGAGCGTATCCTTCCCATCCAAGGGTGATACAGGTCGCGGCGTCGACGTGAACGGCAACGTCAATTTCCGTTCCGACGGCACTTATGCCAACAACAACGTCGGACGCGGATGGGAATACCGCTATTTGGCATTCGACGTAATGAACCCCAATGACAATGTCACTGTCGAGATAGGCGGTTCGTGCGAGGGAATCATCCACCAGTGGATTTCAATCAGCAATATCCAGCTCCTTGCCAAGCCAGCACCCGAGATGAAGATGCTCAGCTATACCTATGACGACAAGACATATACACCCTCTTCTTCCAACACCATCGACATGTCCGACGTCTTCTGGAAGGAAGAGATTATACCTGCAGTCGAGACTGCAGGATATGGCGTATACGAATGCAAGTTCGACTCCGTACAGTGGCAGATGCACGTTACACTCAGCCAGGAGGAAGGCATCAACTACGGCTATGCCCCCATACAATACACCATCCAGTACCACAAGCCGGCACCGGGACTCACTACATTGATGTTCGACGGCGAGGACATCCTCAACGCAAGCACCGTTGACAAATACTACAATGCCAGCCTCCTGACCTATTCCACCAACCAGGACACACAGAAGACCCAGCTGTCATTCAACCGCAAGGCCAATGTCCTGACCATCGTCACCAGCGGTTACAATCTGGACAACACCTACGTCATAAGCTTCAAGGACGCCTCGGCCGTCAGCACCGAGTTTACCGAGATGATAGCCGTAACAATCAATCAGGAAGCCTCCGAGCCCGAGGAATCCACCGTATATACCCGTGAAAACGGCGACGGCACATTCGATTTCGAACTGCCCAACTTCCAGCTCATCATCGATGGCGAGGCCATGCCTATAGGCACAATCGTACTGTCGGGCATCACAATGATCAACGAGGACGGTGTCACCACCTTCAAGATAAAGAAGACCGTAACCATTGCCGCAGGCGACAAGGAAGGCATCTCCACCGACGAATGGTTTGGTCCGTGGCTCGGCGACATCCCCGTCGACCTGAACGTTGGCAAGATATATGCCGGACGCCTCTATTGCGAATTGGACATCGACATGCAGGAATCACTTGGTCAGACCATCAAGGTCGTTGTAGGCACAGACAAGGATGCCTACCTCGTAGGTGACGCCAACGGCAATGGCGAGGTGGAAATCGGAGACATTACATCCGTACTGACCCTGATGGCCACACCCGACGATACCGGTTTCTACGATACAAAGGCAGCCGATGCAAATAAAAACGGCGAGATAGAGATCGGTGACGTGACCACGATACTGGCCATCATGGCAGGAAATTAATTACCCAAGAAACATGATACAGACCGTGGAGACCCAGAATTTCATAGTAATGCTTACATTTGCCTGCTGTACTATGGCACACGCCGTAGCCACGGCAGTAGTGGCCATTTACGCCAGATACAAGGTGCAATATCTCAGCCTGGCATGGATTATGGGCCTTTTTACAATGATCCTGCTCATCATTACGCCTTTCAGCGCAAGTGTGGCAAACGGTCATCCCGGCCTCCTGCATCCCGGCATGCTGCTCATGTTCGTCGTCGGCAGCTACATGCAGAGTATCTATACCTTCGGCATCACCATGCCCGGTTTCCTCCAATGGGGGCGCATGTGGGGCTATGCCTCACCCATCATCATCCTGGGCGTCGTATCCCTCGTCGCATTCTATCCCTTCGGCAGCCTTACCAAGGTATACTCGTTCTCCGAGCTTGCCGACAACATACTCTCTCCCGACCTGATAATGCGTATCATAGCCCTCGGCATGGGAGTCTACTATGTCATCAACATATTCCGTCTGCCCCACCGCATGGCATACAAGACCATAATACCCACATACCTGGTGGGCTATTGCACATTGCTGGGCCTCAGTTCCGTACTCTATATCTATGTCTGCTTCAACTACAGCGCCCAGGGCCTGTGCTGGTACGTAGGGGTATTCTCGGCACTGAATATGTACCTCGTCTTCCAGACCCTGGACAATATGGCACGCACCCTGCCCCTTCCCCACATAGACGATGACAGCTATATGCTGGATGAAGATACCGATGAAAACGCGCAAAACGATGCCGAAACCAGAAGGGAAGAAGATTTTAACGAGCGCAATCTCCGTTGCTATCACCGCATACAGCACTGGATGCAGAACCACCGCGCAGCATGGTGCGACTACACGTTCAACCGTGACCGCCTGTGCGAGGAGACAGGCATCAACCGCCAGCTCATGCTCCAGTGCCTGCGCAGCCAGGGCTACAACAACGTACACGAATACCTGACCCTGTATCGCGT